>CALMNS010000183.1 GCA_937871635.1 uncultured Solirubrobacter sp. | reverse complement strand
GACCTGCTCGGCCGGGCCGCGATGCTGCTCGACACCCCCGCAGGATGGGTCGACTCCAAGCCGGAACTTGGCCTTGCGGATCTCGCGTTCACCGTCGGCAACGTCGGCGCAGAGGTCCGCGCCGCGGTCGTGCCGCACGCCCCCGAGATCGACCTACTGACCGATGAGCAGCTTGACGGTGTCGTCCGCGACATCGATGTGCGTGTGCGGGGCGCTGGCTGATGCCCGACGAGTACATCGAGCTTGAGACTCGCGCCCTCGCGGACCCTGACGCGCTTCGCGAGCGGTCCCTCGACATCAGCGAGGCGGACACGGGGCATCGGCCGCAACCGGGGCATCCGATGTGGCATCAAGCCGATGCGTTCTCGGAGTTCGCGGCGCAGACCGAGCGGATGGTTCCGTCCGTCGCTCGGGAGATCACCCGGTATCTCGGCCGGACGATCCTTGATCTCTACACCGAGGAGGGCTCAGCCGCCGAGGGTGAGACAACCTGGACGCTCGAAGGCGTCGTAGCGGGGGATCTAATCGAGGCGGGCACCCAGCTCGCGTCAGGGCAGGTCGTGCTCGAGGTCACCGAGACGGTCGTCCTGACTGCCGCACAGGCCGCCGCGGTTGTGCCGGTCGCGGCGCTTGAGGCAGGTTCCGCCGGGTCGGGCCTGACGGGGCCGCTGACGCTGCTGCGATCCCTCCCGTTTGTGCAGACTGTCAGTCTCAACGGGCAGACGTTCAACGGGCGGGATCCGGAAGAGCCCGAGATCTTCGATGATCGGGTGGCGCGAGGGTTCGCGCACATCGGCCGACCGACCAAGCCGGAGGACTTCGCGGCGCTGGTCCGCGACGCCATCCCCACCGCGTACCGGGTCCTCGCCCTTGACCTCTACGTGCCTGGCACCGTCGGGGAGGTTGAGCGAGCGGTGACGCTCGTCCCCGTCGACATCGCAGGGCAGTCGATCCCGCAGGGTGAGCGTGACCTTGCCGCGGCGGAGATCGCGTTGGAGCGCGAGCCGAACTGGATCGTGTCGATCATCGCCCCGACATACACGGACGTGACAGTGACGGTCGCGGTCTCGGTCTGGCCGGGCGCGGACCCTGCTGACGTTCAGACGCGGGTGCAGGTGGCGGTCGCGCGCGCCCTTGATCCAGGTGAGTGGGGGCAGCCGCCTGCCACGTCGAGGATTCCGGAGTGGCATGACGAGCCGATCGTTCGTCGCAACGAGCTGATCGCGGCGTGCGACAACGTCGACGACGTGCGGTCCGTCATCGATCTCACGATCAACGGCGGCACCGCTGACGTGATGCTCGCTGGTCCGGCGCCGTTGCCGCGGCTTGCGGCGCCGGCCGTCGTCACCGTCGTCTGATCCGCCCGCCCAGGCCACCCCGCATAGCGCGGGCCGCTGCCTCTAGGCGCTCTTCGGCGCCCCCGTTTCGCCCATTCGCTTGGCCTCTTCCGAAAGGGGTTGCTGACCCGTGGCATCACGATTCTTCGACGGCTCAAAGCGCCGAAACTGGCCAACCATCCAGATCTGGGGCGGAGCCGGCCCGACGCACAACATCTTCGACACCCCCGACTTCACGGACCTCCTCGACGACGGGGAGACGTGGCTCGAGCACCGCGCGGACGGGACGCACCTTCAGGCCAACCCGGGCGGGAGCCTCGTCTGCCGGACGCAGTGTCTCAGCCCGAGCTTCCTGTGGGTCGATGGTGGCGATGGCGCCAACGCCGTCAACGGTCGCTACCGGACGTTCTGGGACGCGTCGATCTACTACTTCCCAACGAACATCCCGGTCTTTGGGGGGTGGTGGACGGTCCAGTCGCACTACGGCGGCCCGTTCACTGGGTCGAGCTACTCGTCTCTTCAGCTCTCGCGCGGCTCAAACCCAGTGCGGCTGAGGCAGAACGTCGACGGGGAGCGCGAGCAGACGCTGTGGGGGATCGACCTGCCGAAGGGCAGGCCGTTCAAGTACGCAAGAAAAATCAAGATCTCGACGAACGGCACGGGTTTCATCGAGGTCTACTACGCCCCGACGCTCGGCGATCCGCTCCGGCTAGTGGCGTCGAGGTACAACGTCTCGACGATCATCGCGTCGCACGCCGGCGGCCCCAACTTCTACAAGCTCAACAACTACCGGCAGGGCGGGATCAACAGCGGGACGTTCTCGTTCTTCTTCGCCCGGACAGGGCTGTGGACGGGCGATACGACCCTCGCGCAGATCGACGCGGCGATCACCCCGTCGGGCACTTCGGCCGGGGGCGGCGGGACGGACGCGCCGCCACCATCACCCGGGGAAGTCGTCATTCCGAAGCTGTCGACGCTCTCCGCGCCGATGACCGGCACCGCCGAGCCGGCGATGCCGAACGAGAGCGGCGACGTCACCCTCGACGGTGGCGTTGCCGGGCTGCGCGTGTCGCCGTCCGTGCCGCGGTCGACGCTCTCGACTCCGCTGAAGTACCTCGCGCCGGGCGAGGCGGTCATCTTGAACACGGCGACGTGGCCGGGGCTCATCGCCGACCAGGGCGAGGTCACCGCCCGCTTCAGCTTGAACCTCGACGGGACCACCCGCGCGCAGATCCGGCGGCGGATCTCCAACGTCACCGGCGAGGTGGCTGACCAGCTCGTCTGCCGGGTCGAGGAGGGCAACGCGGACACCGGGGCGCAGAGCATCCCGTTCCCGGCCGGGACCGTCGCGATCAAGGTCGGCATCACCAGCGACGGCCGCAGCGCGTTCTTCCACTACTCGACGGACGGGACACGATTCCGCAAGGCGCTTGCGGCCGCCCGGAGCTTCCCGACCGCCAATTACACCGCCCGGGCTGCCGCCGTGTCCGCCGATCTCAAGATCGAGCGCGGCACCCCGACCGTCAGTGACTGGCGGATCGACTCGATCGTGGGGACGAGCAACATCGCTACAGACGACACGCCCGGCGCGGCGCCCGACACTGGGACGACCAAGGCGCGGACTTTCAGCAACTCGGTGCTCGTCTTCCCGCCGCACGCGGACATGCTTGATGAGCCGATGGAGTTCATCCTGCTCGCCCGGCAGACTGCCCCGGCGGCGGGGGCGACACTCCCGGCCGCGCACCCGATCGCGGTAGCGAAGAGCAATACCGACCCGAGCCGGTTCATGCGGATCAACACGGATCGCCGGCTCCAGTTCGGGGATGTCGCCACCGGCTTCTGGGGGCACCCGGACGTGCTCGTTCCGACCGGTGTGTGGTTCCTCGCCGTCGCGCAGAAGCGCGCTGCGCCGGTCGCCCCGGCGACGAGCCCACCGAACGGCGAGATCACCGTCCACGTCTTCAACTTCGACACCGGCCTCCACGCCCGCGCGATCGCGGGGACGGTCGCTCGTAGCGCGGCGATCCCTATCGCTGACGCGAAGCTTGTGATCGGACGGCACACGCCCGCGGCGGCGGGGACAGAACCGTTCTACGGCGAGATCGTCGTCGGCGCCTTCCGGGGGTCCGCTCCGCTGCTGACCGAGACGGAGATCAAGTCGCTGGTTGGCCCTGACCTGCTCGCCACCCGCGCACGCCTGCTCGCGCTGCCCGGCCTTGATCGGGGCTACGAACTCAACCAGGATCCGATCGCCCAGGTCCTCGACCTTGTGGCCCCCGGTGCCGGTTCGGATGAGATCGTCGCAGCCCGCGTGGGGACCGCCGTGTTCACCGGCACCGTCCCCTACGCCATCGGGACCGCTGCTGCGCCACCACCGACGCCGACCACGATCGCCGACCCGGTTCTCGCTGAGCCGACAAACGTCCAGCTCGATACGGCTGCAAACCCCGACGTCGGCCGCGCCGATCTCAACTGGCCCGACAACATTGAGACGGGGTTGCACGCCTCTCCGTACCTCCTGTACACGTCGTCGTCCGCCGGGCAGGCGGGGGTCACGCAGGTCGGCGCGGCGCTCGCCGTAAGCCAGACGACCGTCACGGTGCCGGTCGACGTGCCGACTTGGTTCGCAGTTCGAGCGCGCCTCGCGGACGGGACGCTTTCGGGATTCTCGAACTGGGTTCGCGTGCTCGTCGCCGATCCGACGGCAGTCTTCACCCCGATCAGCGAGTTCGAGCCAGCCGGGAACCTGCCCGACGGGCGCCGCTACCGGTGGCTTGAGGACGGCCCGGAGGAGCAGTCCAAGGAGTACCGGATCTGGGCTAAGGTCATCCCGCTGGCGACGTGGAACATGCCGAGATCGACGTCAGCGGAGATCGCGGCGCGGGAGGCGGCGATCAACGCGATCGCCTACCCGGCGGAGCCGAACTACCGCGGGTCGGTTGAGATCCCGCCGAGGCCGGGCGCGGTGCCGGTGACCCCGACCGGTGAGGTCGCCTCGGATGGCCGGCGGTATCTGACGGGCGCGGTGACCGGGCTCCCGGTCGGCGCGAAGTTCCGGGTGCGCGCGATGGCGTGGCATGACTGATCTCATCCCCGGCCCGGCGCTCGAGCAGGATGGCGAGACGGCACCGCCGCTCGTCACGCAAGACCGTGTGCTGATCCTGCCGGGGGCGGACGCCTACGTCGGCCGGACCGCAATCCTGATCCATCACATCGCAACCGAGGACGGCGCCGTGGACGAGTGGCTCGTCGCTGTCGAGCGTGTGGTCACCGTCCGGCGGTACCCGTCCCATCATCTCGAGCGCCAGGAGTCCTAAGCCATGACGATCACCCCACTGGTGTTCCCGAGTGCCTTCGAGACCATCAACCAGCATGCCGGTGCTTACGCCGACAAGATCGCCGCAGGCGACGTCCCCGCCGCGAAGACAGCGACCGCCATCGAGGCCGCCGGTGATGGTGTCGTCCGTTGCGATGCGACGACCGGCGCGATCGTCTACACGCTCCTGACAGCGGCTGGTCGGCCGGGCGCGAAGCTGTACGTCAAGAAGATCGACGCCTCGGCGAACACGGTGACGATCGATCCGGCGGGCGCGGAGACGATCGACGGTGCTGCCACGCTGGTCCTCTCGGCGCGGTGGGACGCGGTGCTCCTGGTGTCCGACGGCGTGAACTGGCTACGGGGCTACGCCGATGGTCTCTTGGCGGCGCATCTCAACGATACGTCCGCAGCTCACGCGGCGTCGACGATCAGTTTTGCCGGGTCGACGAATCTCGCGGCGACAGATGTTGAGGCGGCGCTCGATGAGCTTGACGCGGAGAAGGCATCCGCCCTGGTCGTAGCCAACCTGCAAACAGCGTCCTACACGCTTGTGCTTACCGACGCGGGCAAGGTCGTCGAGATGAACGTCGCGGCGGCGAACACGCTGACCGTCCCGCCGAACTCAAGCGTGGCATTCCCGATCGGGGCGACGATCGAGGTCTACCAGCAGGGCGCCGGGCAGACGACGATCACAGCAGGCACTGGCGTGACGATCCGGGAGCGGGAGAGCAAGCTGAAGCTGGCCGGCCAGTACGCGACGGCGTCGCTGCGCAAGCGTGCGACGGACGAATGGGTGTTGGCGGGCGATGTCGCGGCGTAGAGGCGCGATCGCATCCCGGCGACGCATCGCTGCGCTGTCCTACAAGCGCGGCATCGTCCTCGGTGGCGGCGAAGGCGGCTTCTCCACCGTCACGAACACTACGCCCGGTACCTACGGCAGCCAGTGGTTCTACGAGCCGACCGGCAGCTACGCGTACCTCGCCGGTCGTGGTCACAAGGTCGTGCTCGTGCTGTTCATGCTCGAGCGGCTCTTCGCATCCCCGAGCAGCGCAACGTTCGTCTCGACGGAGCTTCAGCGACTGAAGGACCAGGCGGCCTACGCAGCGGCGAACGGGATGCAGGTGATCATCCAGCCGTTCAACAAGGGCGCCTACTGCACCACGGTCAGCGGCACGCGGACGGTCAACAAGATCGGCTCGACGACCTACACGCAGGCGATGTTCAACGCGCACATGGTCGCTCTCTCCAATGAGTTGGAAACGAACGCCGGTGTCTACGCGCTCGGCCTGATGAACGAGCCGTACCACCTCACCAACGCGGAGTGCGAGACGGTGATGAGTTCCGCCATCGACGCCATCCGCGGCGCTGGCTGGTCGACCTCCGCCGGGGCGGGGAAGAAGATCATCGTCCCGACGTCGGCGTACTCCGGCGTCCACGACCTCAGCACCCGGCACCCGTCCGGTCCGTGGAAGGCCGGCGACGACCTGATCTACGAGATCCACCACTACTGGGACGCCGACCATTCCGGCGCTTACGTCGCGTCCTACTCGACCGAGAACACCAACACGGCGGTTGCCGCGGGCGCCTACCCCGACAAGCTGCACGCCCGCGTCATCGGCCAGGAGCTCAACGGCGCGATCACCTGGGCGGCGGGCCGCAAGCTGTGGATCGGCGAGTACGGCGTCCCGAACCGCGGAGATCTGGCGCTTGAGGAAGCCGAGCTCACGCAGTGGAAGACGCTCCTCAACGCCTACCTCGCCCGGTGTGACGAGGCTGGGATCAACGCGACCGCGTGGCTCGCCGGGTCGACGTCATTCGGCACGATCTGGCAGCTCTACGAGTCCAACCCGGCCGGGTCCTACGGTCCCGCGTTGAGTATTGCGCGTCCGCAGGCGGCGACGATCGAGGCGCACCCGACGGTGGTCTGATGACCGTCTACTACTCAGACCAGATCCTCACCGGCACTGAGACCCTCAACGCCGACGACGTCATCCTCGCCGGGCTCATCGCAGGGCCGGCGCTTGAGCAGGACGGTGAGACAACGGTTGATCTTGTCCCCGGCCCTGCGCTCGAGCAGGACGGCGAGACGAGTGGAGCGCCAGCCGAGTCCATCGTCGAAGTGCCCACCAGACCCATTCCCAGGACGGAGGGCGCCGACCGACTTCACGCGCGGATCGAGCCATGGAAGATCACCCCAGCGTCCGAGCGGGCGTGGGACGTGTGGTGCCGCGCGAACGGGGACATGCTTGACGACACCCTCGCGATCGTCGCTGATTCCCCCACCGGCGTCCCCGGCTGGGCGCGCCTCTTCGACGAGCTTGACACCCAGCCCCGCCGGGTCCTGAACTGGATCGGCATGTTCGCCGGCGTCGACGGCAAGGGCCTCACCGACGAGGAGTTCCGGGAGGAGATCACCGTCCCGTCCGGGCTGCGCCGCGGAACCGTCCCCGCCCTCAAGAACGCGATCCGCCGCACCCTTACCGGCGAGCGCCGCATCGTCTTCCGTGAGCGGTTCAACCCGAACACGGATGGCGACGCGCCGTATCACCTGACCGTCGTGACCCGCACCGACGAGACCCCCGCTCCCGCAGCGACCCGCGCGGCTGCGCTGACGCAGAAGCCCGCCGGGTTGATCCTGCACATGGTGCAGTCGCAGGGTGTGACGTGGGAGGAGCTCGAGGGCACGACGTGGGATGAGCTGACCGGCACGACCTGGCAAGACCTACTCGAAGGGAATGCACCCTGATGCCCGGACTCGGACTCCCAGGCGCCCCCGGAAGCACCGATGACGCCGGCCTCGGCGACGACTACCTCCGCGCGCTCCGCGCCCGCCTTGAGCTCGTTCTGTCCCCCTCTGACAAGGGAACGATCGGCAGCCGGCCCGTGTCAACGGCGCAGACCCCTGGCGTGTTCGCCCGGCACTACTTCGCGACGGACGCCACGCATCCCGAGGGTGGCGTCCTGTACTTCGACAGCGGCACCGCGTGGGTCCAGTCGACTGGTCTGACGCGCCTGTACCGTCCCGACGCCGCGGGGATAGCGCTCGCGGCCGGCAACGGCACAAACGTCAACTACGGTGCCCTCGCCTTCGCTGGCGCGGCCGGAACGGCGGCGGGCGACCCGACCCTGTTCCGCTCCGCACCAAACGTCCTCAAGACCCTCGCCTCGCTCGAGGTCGGCGGTGCCGTGAAGGTCGGCGGTGCGCTTGATCATGACGGCTCGACCTTCGGCCTCTGCGGAGTTCCGCCGACTGCGCCTCAGGGATGGGGAACGCTCGTGTTCACCAACTCCCGCGATTTCAACGCGAACATCGTGACCACCCCGCAGCTCGGGAACGTCGTCGGAACGCTCATCGGCGACCTTCAGGCGAAGGGCATCCTCGGAGGGTCAGCGTGATGGCTGACTACGACCCGATCGCCCTGCTCGTCTGTCTCGGGCAGCTGACGTTCGAGAACCGGGTGCTGCTTGAGCAGAACGCCACGCTCGCCCGCGAGCTCGAGGCGCTCCGCACCGTGGGGCCGCCGGAGCCCTCCCCGCCTGCGCGTTCCGGATCTAGGCGTTCCGGATCTAAGGAGGGTTGATGGCGACTCCAGAGGACAACGGTCGCAGGACACCGAGCAGCGAGATCATCATCGAGCGGCTCACCCGTCTCCAACGGGACGTCAACGACGGATTCTCGAAGTTGGAGCGCCAGCAGGAGCGGACCGACGAGCGCCTCGAATCCCTCGAGAGCGACCGTGCGGTCGCGAAGGCGGTCGCCGAGCAGCTCAAGTCCGACAATCGCACGCAGGCCGGCTACTCGATGCAGGCCCCGGCGGATCAGCCGGAATCGACGGGGCCTGCCGGGAAGCTTCTGAACTACGCGATCTTGCTGCTCGGCGCGGCGCTCGCGCTGATCGCGGCGATCACGTCGCAGGGAGGCGGCACCCCATGAAGCGCCAGATCGCCCGACTGAAGCGTCGTATCGGGCACGTCCCGGAGTGGATGGTCAACCGGATCATGATCCTCGGCATCGGCGTGTTGAGCGCACTCACGCTGGGTCTCGGGGAGCGTCACGACGCGCAGCAGCAAGAGGGCCGCCAGGTCGCGATCGACGCGCTCTGCTCCGTCGACCGGGCCGTCGTGGATGAGAACCGCCGGGTGCTGAAGGGCAGCGGCATCGATCCGGACGCTTACGCCGACCGGATCGCAGATGCCGTTGATCGGTCCCTCGCCCGGTACGGGATCACCCCGCCGAAGCGTCGTGCGGATGACCCGGTCCCTAACTGCCAGTTCTTGCAGCGCGCCGCGAACGCGCGCTGACCGCCGTCACTAGCAGCACCCCTACCGCCTCCCAAGGAGGTCCACATGAACAAGCTCCCTGACCGGGCTTGGGTTCGTGCGAGCCTGATCGACTGGATCGGCCGTGAACGTGGCCGCAAGCTCGCGCACGCCCGCGCCCAGGCCGCGCTCGACAAGGCCCGCGCCAAGGACGTGCACCCGCGCGAGCACCTGGTTGCGGAACGCGACCGTCGGTCCGATCTCCTCGAGGAGGCGCGGGACCGGATCGCGCTGCGGCGCAACCAGCTCGAGAAGATCGACGCGCTCCACGACGAGGGCAACGCGTGGGGCGGCTGCCGACGGATCACGAACCGCATGATCCGCATCGTCGGCGAGCGCGCCCGAGTCACCAGCCGGAAACGCTCCGAGACCTACGGCAACCCCGGGTCCGACCATCACATCAGCCAGAAGCGGGCGGACGCCGTCGACTTCGGGATCGCGAACGCCTACGCCCTGGCGGACGAGATCGCCCGCGAGCTCGGCGGCCCGAGCGACATCGACGACTACGAGAACTTCGTTATCGAGGACGAAGGCGACCGGTTCCGCATCCAGTTGATCGCTGGCACGCACGGCACCGGGCCGCACCTGCACGGGGGGGTGCTGCGGGTATGACCCTGGCCGTCCTGAGGGCCTCCCTAGCGCTCTGGCAGCGCCGCGAGCGGGCCGCGAAGGCACGTCACGCCGCTGCGGTCAAGCGCGGGGACGAGAAGGCGCTCGAGCAGCACAGCGAGCGGCTCCATGAGTCGCGCCGGATGGTCGCTCGTCGCACCGATCAGATCCGTGCCCTGGAGGGCGCGGGCAAGCCGCCGATCGTCACGGCCGCGCAGCTCGGACTCCAGTTCAAAAATCTGTTCGGTGCGCTCGGTCCGGAGACGAACGTCACCGGGCATTACTCAGCGGGCGCCCGAGCACGCAACGCCGCGGAAGGCAGGGCGCGAGCGCTGTCCTTCCACCGCGATCACACGGTCGGACCTCGCCTGCGCGCCGGAGGCTGCGCCTACCACTACCTGATCTCCGACGACGGGACGCTGTTCTGCCTGCGCCCCACGGCACTGAAGGGCGCGCACGTCGGCGGCCACAACTCCAACAACATCGGCGTCAACATGCCCGGCACGACCGGTGACCGTCCGACCGCCGCGCAGGTCGCGACATACAAGTGGCTCCTGTCGAACGCTCACACCTCAGCGATGCCGAAGGCGCACCGGACTGACCGGTCGCTGCGAAGCGCGCGACGCCACGGCCACAACTCATGGAGCGGCCATCAGTCGAACGGCTGCCCCGGGCTGTTCAAGTCGATGTACATCACCGGCTGAGCAGCACCGCATCCCCACCGTCCGAACAGGAGACCGCATGATCCCCGCAGACCAGAACCATGTCAGCGACGCCGAGGCGCGCGATGCCCTCGACCCCAACATCGGTGACGGCACGCCGGACACCGCTCCCGATGTCGCCGCGACGGGCGAGTTCCCGAACAAGGCGATCGGCGCCGCCGTCACCGCCGTCGCCACCGCGCTCGTTCAGTACCTGTCGACCGGCGAGTTCTCCATGAGTCAGGAGGGCACGACCCTGATCGGCGGTGCCGTGATCGCCCTCGTGGTCTACCTCGTCTCGAACGCTCGGCGCCTCTTCGGACCGTGACCCATGCCCTCCGCTCAAGGGGATGGCGAACGCCTGGCGAGTCGCTGATATCGACGCCGTCGACCGGCTCGACCACAAGAGCCGAGCGACCGCGGTCTACAAGCAGATGCTCCTCGCGCACGTGTTCGAGCTCGAGATGCTCCCGGAGATCCCGATGCCTCAGACGCAGCTCGCGACGAGTGCGTAGCAGTCGTATCCGAGGAGTGGCGGATGACCGGTGACGAGGCGGTCGAGCGCGCCGCGCACGACCTGCACGCCTACCGCCGGCAGCAGCTGTACCCCGACGGCGGTGGTGTGGCGTGGCATCAGCTGCAACCGTCGGAGCAGGACCGGATCAAGGACGAGGCCCGCGTCGCACTCCGGGCGGCGGGGCTGGGCGTCTGATGTCAAGCCTGCGCTGGGTGGCAGACGGCATCGCGGCGGCTGAGGCCGCGGGCGGCATCACGCTCGAGGTCTACTCCCGCCCAGGGTTCACCGGGGGTCGTGGCGTGCGCCGCATGGCAGAGCCGTCGTCAGCCGTCGGTTTCGAGATCGAGTCGGACCCCGAGCCTTGGGAGGACGACGAAGGATGCTGAGCGACGAGCGGTTCCTTCTGCTGATGGTGCCCGTGGCGCTGGTTGCGACGGGAGCGCTGGCGATCGTCGGATGGTGGTTGGATCGTCGCCAGCCGCCGGGAGATGCGAGCGCCTGAGAGCTGAGACGCCCGGCGCACGAAGTAGGGTCGCGGATCAGCGGCCAATTGCTCCACCCTGAACGCCTCGTCGGCCTTGCGCCGACGGGGCGTTCGGCGTTTCATGGGCGCGTGAGTGCGCGGCTCATCGCTGGCGCGCTACCGCCGGCCGAGCAACGCCGCGACCGCCAACGGCACCAGAACGTACTCGGCCCAGCCGGCCAGGGATTCTCGAAGGGCGCGCTGACCCTCCGGGCACACGCAGTACGCGCTCTCGAAGCTCACTTCGCAGTCCTGCGGATCCAAGGCCTTCCTCAGCCCCGTCCCATCGCAGGTTCCGCATTCAGCGGTGCTCATCGCCTTCTCCTTTCGAGGGCTGTAGTCCGAGGGCTGTAGTCGGCCCGTCTACCCATGATCGACTGCCGGGACTGCTAGATGCGGGACGCCATCCTCCGGCGTCCCCTCCTGGTCGTTCCACAACACAACCTCAACCGGGGCGACAGCCTCTTGGACCTCGAACACCGCGGCGGCGTCATCCGTCTCGCCTGGCTGGATACCACCGCCGCATGCCTCCTCGTTCTCCGCCGCCTCGAAGTTGTCGTCGCTCACCGTAAAGCGGCGACCCTTGTCATCCACGAGCCGGAACCCGCGGCCGCCGCAGAGAAGGTCAAGCGGCTCCTCTCCGATGTTTTCGTAGGTAAAGCGAGCTACGACTAGCTTCCGTCCCTGCCGGGCCGCGATCGGCCCCAACGATCCCGGGATCGACTGCGCCGTCTCGAAGGCGTTGACGGTGAACGCCACATCGTTCACTCGTGTGCGCTGCCCGACCTCGCCGTCGTTGCGGGCCGCCTCCTGCTTCGCGAGCGCATCCTCGCGGTCCTGGCGCTCCTGCTCACGCGCGTCGCGCTCGAGTCGCTCCTCAAGGGCCGCTCGTTCCTCGCGTTCTTGCTCGGCCTGGCGTCGCTCGACGGCGGCCACGTCGACGCCAGCTTCGCGGAGAACATCACCGCACACGTCGGCGTTGATGTCGGGGTTGTAGCGGTCGCGGCAGAACGCCACGGCGTCATCGCCGCAGAGCGGGTCGCCGAGAAGTGGCTCTATGCAGGTGCGGTTATTCAGTCCGATGTTCGCGAGTGGCCGGTCGAGCGCCCCGGTCAGCCACACCGCCACGGCGGAGGCGACGACAGCGCCGGCAGCGAGCAAGAGCTTGTTCATTGCAAGTCGTGAGTCTTCGAGGAGTCCCGCTCATCGTCCGCGAGGCGCCTTCTCGACAGATATACGAGGTCGTTCACGCCCACTTTTCGGCGTAGTACAGATCGGATTCCCGGCGTTATGCAGGACATTCGTTTCCGGGATGGCTTCGTGTGTCGCGTTCGTAACGTTGCGCACATCAGAATATGGTCCTACTCTGCCGATCCGTTGTACGGGCGCGGATCGGGTTTGGACCACTGGGGAGCGGGAGGGACGGGATGAGCGAGCCGGACCTGAGGGTGATCGAGGGAGCCGGGGGCGCGGTCAGCGGTGAGGAAGTCATGGAGGAGCTAGCGCTCACGCTCAGCCGCCATCTCCCTCGGGTCCCTCGCGACGACCCTTACCGCGGAGCGCTTGAAGCTCTTGCGTGTGCCGCAGGCTGTCGGACGCGAGCGCTGCAAGCCCCGCTCGAAGCTCGCTGATCTCCGTGCGTAGAAGGAGCACTTCGGCGCGCACAGTGCCAGACTCCGTCTCGTCGAAGAATTCCGCGACGGACAGCCCGAAGTTCGACGCGATGGCATCGAGGTTTCGGGGATACGGCATCGACTCGCCGCTCTCCCAGCGCTGCCACTGACGCAGTGTGACGCCGACGCGGCCGGCGGCCTGCTCCTGCGTGAGCGAGTGCTGCTCACGCAGCTCGGCTAGCCGTTCGGCGATGTATTCGCGGCGCAGAGCCATCTCGGCGATGACGCTGACACGTTTACGCGTTGGGCGCCACGACTTCTGGCGCGACTCTCTTGACGTGGAGGACATGTCGTGTAGACTACGGGAAGATGTCGCGCCATGCACCCCGACAACTCACCGGGCCTCTGAACGAGCGACTGCGGACCGCGCGTTTGCTCGCGGGTCTCTCGCAGGAGAAGCTCGCACCGAGGGTCGGTGTGACTCTGCGGACGATCCAGCGCTGGGAGGACGGCGCCAGTGAGCCGAAGGCGTCGCAGGTCACCGCGCTCGCGATGGCGCTCGGGGTCGCGACGTCCGATTTCTACCCCCGTGACCCCGAGCCGACCGAGATGGCGGCATGAGCCTCACGGAGCGTTATCCGATGGGCGCCACGGTCGTGTTCGGCGATGGCTCGGCAACGACGTCGGGCGAGCCCGTGGTGGCAACCGGTTCGATTAACGGGCCGCCGGTTGAGCACAACGATGTCGTCTACGTGCCGGTGTACGCGGTGCGAGACAACGGCCGTGAGGCGACCACGGTCTATGTGGTCGAGTCGAATGTTCTTGAGGTGCTGCGGTGAACCGCCTCCCGTCCCTCATGGGCGCCGCCCTCATCGTCCACGGCCTGATCGACCTGTTCGTCGTCCGTGAGGCCCGTCGGGCTTTCAGGGCTCGTGAGGAGGTCCTGGCGCTTGAGGAGCTGTGGGCGATCGAGGAGACATCGTGAGCTCGGACCCACGCCAGAGCGACTTCCTCGGGAGCTATCGCATCGTCATCACGGACCAGTACGGCGACGGTGTAGGAGACCCGATCAATACAGACGATTGGGACCAGGCGCTGACGATCGACGAGATCGGCGAACTGGTGGCCGAGGCTATTCGGGGGCATGAGTCGTGACCCCGCTTCGAGGCAACGACGACTTCGAGTCTCGCGATCTCGCCGGCGCCGCCCACCTGGCCCGCCGTGACGCGTTCGCAGCGGAACCCGCGGATCCCGCTGACTTCCTCTGCCCCGACTGCGGAGCAGATCACGCCCCCCGCGACCCGGAGTTCTGCGCTGATCGCACACGGCAGTGGACGCCCAAGTGGGGATTGATTCCCGCCGGGAGCACCACTCACCGTCACGACGCCGAACAGCTCATCGAGGCCGCCGAGCGCGACCACGACGTCACCCTCGACCCCCACACCCGCGGGGACCTCGTCAACGAGCTCGAGCTCACGCTGGAGCTGCTTGGTGAGCGGGTCCTGCGGCTCGGGAAGCCGAACGCGGAAGCGGCGGCCGGATGACCGTTCGGAGCCTCACTCGCAAGCCGCAGGCCGCGAAGGCGAAGCAGGTCGGCGACACCGGCCTGACCCCTCAGCAGCTCAAGGAGCTGTTCGCGGCGGAACGAGCCGCGACGCTCGCGAAGTACGGGATCACACCCGACGCTGGACGCAGCTCCCCCCACGACGCGGCGGTTCCTCCTCCGTCCGCCGCCGCCGCGACGCCCCAGCCCGGGGCTGGGGGGGAGCTGCGTCGAGCACCGGACGGCATCTGCGCTGAGTGCCCCGCTCCGCTGCCCCCACACACCAGAGGGAACCGGCCGAAGTACTGCGGGTTGCGGTGCCGTGATCGAGCGAAGAACCGGCGTGCCGCGCAACGCGCAAAGGCGGCGGCGGCATGAGCGCCCCCCTCAACCACCCAGGAGAGACCCGATGATCGCCACGATCCTGCCGGACCGGCTCGCGAAGCTTCCCGACCTCCGCCTCATCAGCGGCCACGGCCCCCCACCCAACGGTGACGTCCAAGGCTGCGTCGTCGACATCGCCTCCTGGCTCGCCGGCGAGGAATGGTCCGACCACCCCGCCTGCGTCTCCCCGATCCTCGCCTCGTTCTGCCGACGCTGGAACGACGACCTCGACGACGAGGGACGCCAGCGCCTTAAGCCGTACGCCGCCCGGATCATCGGCACCGCCAGCGACGGACACGACGAACTCCGCGGGTGGCTCTGCGCGGACTGGCTCGTCCGCGTCTACACCCCGGCGTGGCTGGAGTTGGCCGGGATCACGGAGAGCGCCGCGGCGCTGCGGTCGCTCTCGCCTCTTCGTGACCTGACGACCGTCAAGGCGGCTCGCCCGGCCATCACCCTGGTCAGCGCCAGTGTCGTACCGGTGACCA
>CALMNS010000182.1 GCA_937871635.1 uncultured Solirubrobacter sp. | reverse complement strand
GACGTCGAACCGCTTGCCGGACACCTCGACCGTGTAGCTGCGCTCGAGCGGCTCGACCTCGCCGTCCTTCGGGGCCTTCGGGACCTTCGGAAAGGCCAGCGTCTTGAGCCAGGCGGCGTCCTCGACGAGGTCGCGGGCCGTCTCGGCGGCGCGCCACTGCGGCGAGGCCATGATCGCCCGGTGGAAGGGGATGAGGGTCTTGACCCCTTCGATCTCGAACTCCCCGAGGGCGCGCAGCATGCGCGCGGTGGCCAGCTCGCGCGTCGTGTCCCACACGATCAGCTTGGCGACCATGGGGTCGTAGAGCGGCGTGATCTCCGAGCCGCCGACCACCCCGGAGTCCACCCGCACGCCGGGACCCGAGGGCTCGCGGTAGTGGGCGATCGTCCCGGGGGCGGGCGCGAACTTCTTCGCGGCGTCCTCCGCGTTGATCCGGCACTCGATGGCGTGGCCGCGGAGCACGATGTCGTCCTGGGTCACCGTCAGCCGCTCCCCCGCGGCGGCGAGGATCCCCTCGCGGACGATGTCGATCCCGGTGACGAGCTCGGTGACCGGGTGCTCGACCTGGACCCGCGTGTTCATCTCCAGGAAGAAGTAGTCGCTCGCGCCGTCCGGGCCGGGCTGCAGCAGCCCTTCGATCGTGCCCGCGCCGACGTAGTCGACCGCCCGGGCGGCGTCGACGGCGATCCTGCCGATCCGCTCGCGCAGGTCCGCGTCGACGTGGGGCGCCGGCGCCTCCTCGATGAGCTTCTGGTGGCGGCGCTGGATCGAGCAGTCTCGCTCGCCGAGGTGGATCACCGTGCCGTGGGTGTCGGCGAGGACCTGCACCTCGACGTGGCGCGGGTCGGGCAGGTAGCGCTCGAGGTAGACCGTGGCGTCGGAGAAGAACTTCTCGCCCTCGCGCGCGGCGCCCTCGAAGGCGGACTGGAGCTCGTCCTCCGACAGCGCCACCCGGAAGCCCTTGCCGCCGCCGCCGCCCGCCGCCTTGACCGCCACCGGGAAGCCGATCGAGTCAGCGATGATCCGCCGCGCGTCGTCGACCGTCGCCACCGGGTCGATGGTGCCGGGGACGATCGGGACGCCCGCCGCCTGCATGAGCTCGCGCGCCCGTGTCTTGGAGCCCATGGCGTCGATCGCGCTCGCCGGTGGGCCGATGAAGACGATCCCGCGCTCCTCGAGCGCGCGCGCGAAGGCGGCGTTCTCGGCGAGGAAGCCGTAGCCGGGGTGGACCGCCTCGGCGCCCGACGCCTCGACGACCTCGAGCAGGCGGTCGACCTTGAGGTAGGACTCGGCGGCGGGTCCCGGCCCCAGCAGGTGGGCCTCGGTGGCCCGCCGCACGTGCTGGGCGTCGCGGTCGGCCTCGGAGTAGACCGCCACGGAGGCGATCCCGAGCTCGTCGAGAGCACGGATGATCCGGACGGCGATCTCGCCACGGTTGGCTACGAGGACCTTCGCGAACACGGCGCGGGGATCCTAGTTGGTTGGTTCCGAGCGGGGATTTAGGATCGCCATCATGAGCCGGAGTGTCGTCACCACGGGCTGGGTAGCCGCGCGGCCATGGCTGACTTCAATCCCATCGAGATGCAGAAGTACCTCAAGGGCGTCGACTACCCGGCGTCCAAGGACGACCTGGTGTCCACGGCGCAGTCCAACGACGCGCCCGGCGAGATCGTCGATCAGCTCAAGGGCATGAGCAAGGACTCCTTCGACGGCCCCAACGCCGTCGTGGAGGCCGTCTCGAAGAGCTAGCCCGGCCGGCGGTCGACGCCCTCCTGTAGGGCGGCGAGCACCCACGGGCTCGGCCGGGGCGGCTCGGCCACCACGGGCGGCACCGTGTCGCGCAGGAACTGCTCGACCGCCGCGATGACCGCGGCGGCCTCCTCCGGCGTGGCGGAGGCGCCGTGCAGCTCGAGCTTCGGGCGGCGGTTGGGCACGAGTGAAACACTAGTCCCCGCCCGTGCGCCGCCCCTTGAGGCGCTTGGCGCCCCGCGGGATGGTGTAGGTGACGTCGGGCAGGCGGCTGGTCGAGCGCCGCTTGATCGTCGAGATCCGCCGCATGGTCGCCGTGAGCTCCTCCGGGCCGGCCTCGACCACCACGTAGCCGTGGTGGTCGAAGTCCACGTAGTCCACCCACGGGTTGAGGCTCTTGAGCGCGTCGGTGACCGCCTTCGGCGTGTTCGGGTTCGCGTCGTTGCCCTTGAGGACCGTCCCGCCGCCGAGCGGGATGTCCGTCTCGCCCAGCGAGGCGGAGGTGATCGACCCGCCGACGATCTCCGTGGCGACCTTCTCGCCGTTCTCGGTGAGCTCGACGTCGCCGGCGGCGAAGGTGTGGATGTCGCCCGTCAGGAACACGACGTCGTCAATGCCCTTGGCCCGGATGTGCTCGAGCACCTCGCGGCGCTCCCCCGGGTAGCCGTGCCAGAAGTCGAAGGTGAAGAAGGTGTTGGGCCCCGTCTTGACCGGCACCATGGCCACCTCGTTGCCGATCAGCTTCCAGGTGGCCGCCGAGCGCTCGAGCGAGCGCTTGAGGAACGCCTTCTGGGGGGTGCCGAGCAAGGTCCGGGCCTGCGGGTACTCGGCGCAGGGCGGCGCGACGGCGTCGCCGCACGGCTGATCGTCGCGGTACTGGCGCTCGTCGAGCATCACCAGGTCGACGTGCTTGCCGAAGCGCAGGGTCCGGTAGAGCCGGTTGCGGCCCCCCGGGGCCGTGAAGTGCGGCATGTGCTCGAAGAACGCCCGGTACGCCGCGACCCGCCGCCGCTGCCGGTAGCGCTCCCCGCGCGGGAGCCCCCCGTCGTCCTCCGCGCCGGCGTAGTTGTTCTGCAGCTCGTGGTCGTCCCACGTCGAGACGAGCGGGAAGGCGGCGTGCATGTCGCGCAGGCCCTTGTCCGAGCGGTAGAGCGGGTACTTGCGGCGGTAATCCGACAGGGAGATGGCCTCCCGGATGATCTCCTCGCGCTCGCGCCCGATGCGGTCGTCGCGCACCCCGGTGCCGTCCGCACGGGAGTGGTAGGCCTCCGAGTAGATGTAGTCCCCGAGGTTCACGACGAAGTCCAGGTCCTCGTCGGCCATGAGGTCGTGGGCGTTGAAGTAGCCGTGCGGGAAGTTCTGGCAGGAGAAGAACGCGAGCTTGACCGGGCGGTTGGAATCCGGCGGCAGGGCGGTCTGGAAGCGGCCGACCGGGCTCTCGCGCCCGTCGGTCTCGAAGCGGTAGAAGTAGCGCTCGTCAGGCCGGAGCCCTCCGACCCGGGCCTTGACCGTGTGGTCCTTGGCCGCGCTCGTCTGGATGACCTTGCGGGAGAGGACCCGGCGGAAGTCCCGGTCGCGGGCGATCTCGAGGCGGACGCCGCCCGCGCGCGAGACCTCGTCGACGTGGGTCCACAGCGTGATCCCGCCCGGCGTCGGATCCCCGGACATGACGCCGGAGGAGAAGCGCCCGCCCTTGATCAGGCGGCGCCGCGGGGCGGCGGAGACGACGTCGGCGAAGGAGGTGGGGGCGAGGACGGCGAGGGCGGCGGCGCCCGACGAGCGGCGCAGGAACTCACGGCGGGTGGGCATGGCCGGGGAAGGTACACCCGCCGTGGCCACCCCGTGTCAGGTGCTCGCGAGCGCCGGGGCGAGCCGCCGCCAGTCCTCGATCGGCGGGCTGAAGACGTGCTCGCCGAGGACCTGGACGCAGACGTGCGAGGCGCCGGCCTCGAGGTGCTCGTCGACCCGCGCGCGGATGGCCGCCTCGTCACCCCAGACGACGAGCGCCTCGGCGAGGCGCTCCGACCCGCCGCGCACGAAGTCCGCCTCCTCGAAGCCCTCGCGCAGCCACGAGTTGCGGTAGTTGGGCAGGCCGGTGTAGATCTCGAGATGGGCGTGGGCGCGGGCCATGGCCAGCTCGCGGTCGGCGGTCAGCACGGCGCCCTGCTCGACGGCCAGCACGGGCCCGTCGCCGAGGATCTCGCGGGCCTGGCGGGTGTGCTCCGGCGTGGTCAGGTACGGGTGGGCGCCCTGGGCGCGCTCCCCCGAGAGGGCGAGCATCTTCGGGCCGAGGGCGGCGAGCACGCGCGGCGGCGGGCCGTCGCCTCCGTCGGCGGCCACGTACGGCGCCGCGTCCATCCGGTCCAGGTAGTCGCGCATCGCCCCCAGCGGCCGGCCGTAGTCGTGGCCGCGGACTCCCTCGACGATCGGGATGTGGGAGACCCCGAGCCCGAGCAGGAACCGGTCCGGGTGGGCCCCGTCGAGCGTGCGGGCGGCGGCGTTGGCGGTCACCGCGTCGCGGGCGTAGATCGAGGCGATCCCCGTGGCGATCGTCATCCGCTCCGTCGCGCCGAGGAGCACGCCGGCCTGGACGAACGCCTCGCGCCCGTACGCCTCGCCGAACCAGAGGGCGGGGTACCCGAGCGACTCGATCTCCGCGGCGAGCTCGCGGGCTTGCGCCGCCGGGACCCCTTCGAAGGAGGAGGTCCACAGGCCGACGCGGCCGAGCGGGGGCAGGTGCATCGCGTCAGCCTACGGAAGCCGGGGGCCCGGCGAACACCGCCTGCTCGCGATCCATCCACGCCACCACGGCGGCGTGTGGGAAGGTCAGCGCCGCGATGAGCGCGAGCGCCGCGCCGGCGACGGCGTCGACCGTCGCCGGGACGCGCCACGCCGAGGCGGCCAGGAGGACCAGGCCGGCGAGGCTGACGAGGGTCAGGGGCGCCGCCTCCCGCGTCCAGGCGGTGAGCGCCCGGGCGGGCGGGAGGCTCGCCTGAACCGGATCGGAGCAGATGAGCCGGGCGACGTGCCGCGGGG
>CALMNS010000181.1 GCA_937871635.1 uncultured Solirubrobacter sp. | reverse complement strand
GCACGGGCACCGGGATGGCCGCCGCACTGGCCGCGACAGGCGCGCTCCTCGCCGGCTGCGGCGGCGACGGCGGCCAAGCGGGCGGCGAAGGCGGTGCGGGCGGCGACAAGTCACCCATCGTCGTCGGAAGTGTGCTCGACCGCACCGGCCCGCTGAACATCTACGGCAAGGCCATGTACGACGCGACGCAGCTGGCCGTCGACGACATCAACCGGAAGGGCGGCGTGCTCGGGCGCAAGCTCCGGCTGAAGTTCTACGACGCGCAATCCGCCCAGGAGAAGTACACCCAGTTCGCGAACCAGCTCGCGCTGCGTGACCGCGCGTCGGTGGTGATGGGCGGCATCACCAGCGCCTCGCGCGAGGCCATGCGGCCCATCTTCGCCCGCAATCGCGTCCTCTACTTCTACAACGAGCAGTACGAGGGCGGGGTGTGCGACAAGAACGTCGTCAACACCGGCGTCGTGCCCTCCCAGCAGCTCAAGGCCCTCATCCCCTGGGCGGTGGAGAACGCCGGCAAGCGGATCCACGTGATCGCCGCCGACTACAACTACGGCCAGATCTCCGCGGAGTGGGTCAAGCGCTACGCGCAGGAGGCCGGAGCCGAGGTCGTCGACACGGATTTCATCCCGCTCGAGAGCTCGGAGTTCGGCTCGATCATCGACAAGCTGCAGCGCGGCAAGCCCGACGTCGTCGTCTCGCTTCTGGTGGGCGGCAACCACATCGCGTTCTACCGCCAGTTCGCCGCGGCCAACCTCGGGTCATCCATGAAGGTCGTCTCTCCCACGTTCGGCCTGGGCAACGAGCAGGTCGTGCTCGGTGGCAAGGAGGCCGAGGGCATCACCGTCGCCTACCCCTACTTTCAGGAGCTCGAGAACCCGACGAACAAGGCATTCGTCGAGCGCTGGCGTGCGCGCTTCGGCGAGGACTACGACTACATCACCGACTCGGCAGTGACCGTCTGGAACGGCTGGCACCTCTGGGCCAAGGCGGCGGAGGCGGCGAAGTCCGTCGAGCGGGAGAAGGTCATCAAGGCCCTCGAGGCCGGCGTGTCGACCGAGTCCCCCAGCGGCCCGGTGAGCCTCGACGGCGCCTCGCACCACGTGGTGCAGAACATCTCCATCGCAGAGACCCAGGGCAAGGGCTTCAAGGTGATCTCCACCGCGGAGAACGTCCCGCCGGCCTTCGAGCAGGACAAGTGCGACCTGAAGGCCAACCCCTCGACGAACGAGCAGTTCACGCCCTAGCCGGGTGACGGGCTGACGGCGAGCGAACGAGGAAGAGCGAGGAACACGTGGAAGCCGACGCGATCGCCAATCTGGCGCTGGGGATCCTCTCCGGCGTCGCCACACTGGTCATCATCTCGCTCGGCCTCGCGGTCGTCTTCGGGATGATGGGCATCATCAACTTCGCCCACGGCGAGTTCCTGATGCTCGGTGCGTTCGGGACCCTGACCGGCGTGCGTGCTGGCCTCCCGCTCGGGGTGTCGATGGCGCTCGCTGCGCTCGGCGTCGGGGCCTTCGGCCTCCTTGTCGAGCGGCTGCTCATCCATCGGCTGTACGGACGTCTGGAGGCGACGATGCTCGCCACCTTCGGCCTGTCCCTGATCCTCGTCCAGGTGGCGGTGCTGATCTGGGGGACCAGCACCCAGGGCGTCCCCACCCCGCTGGACAGCTTCACGATCGGCCGCTACTCCATCTCCGAGTACCGCATCGCGATGATCGTGGCAGCGGTCGCCTTGCTGGTGCTCGTGTGGTGGACGTTCACGCGTACGCGATTCGGTGTGATGGCAAGGGCGGCGACGCAGAACCGGGATATGGCGTCAGCGGTCGGCATCAACGCCGGCCGGATCAACATGGGGACGTTTGCGTTCGGCGCGGCGCTTGCGGGGGCTGGCGGCGCGCTGCTCGCCCCGGTCGTCGCCGTCGCGCCTAGCATGGGCGGGACCTACATCGCACGGGCGTTCATGACCGTGGTGGTCGGTGGCCCCGGCGTCGTGTCGGGCACCGCCGCCGCTTCGGGGCTTCTCGGCTCCGTGCAACGCGTCGTCTCGGACCTGTCGACCGCGTTCGTCGGGACGGCGGCGCTGCTCGTGGTCGCGATCGTCCTGCTCCGCGTCATGCCCACGGGCATCAGCGGCCGGAAGCGGTGGCCGCTGTGAGCGCGGTTGCACCGGCCGCCGCACCGTCGCGTCCCGCCCGCCGTTCGCGGCGGGTGGGACGTGAACTGGCCATCGCCGTCGGGATCGCCGTAGGCGGCTTCGTCCTCGCCCGCACGATCCCCGAATTCCGAGCGCAGGAGTGGACGCAGTGGGTGGTGTACGGCCTGCTGGCGCTCTCCTTCACGTTCATATGGGGCCACGCCGGGATCTTCTCGTTCGGCCAAGCCGCGTTCTTCGGGGTCGGCGGCTACACCTACGCGGTCGTCGGGATCAATCTGATCGGCAGCACGGGGGAGACGATCTCGGCGATCGTGGCCGGCGTCGTGGTCGCGTCGCTGCTCGCAGCGGCGGTCGGGTACTTCCTGTTCTACGGCGAGGTGGGCGAGGTCGAGCTGGCGATCATCACGCTCGCGACGTCGCTCGTGCTCCTGACCGTCATGTCGAGCACGGCAGGACCGCAGTACCGCATCGGTGACGCTCAACTCGGCGGCTACAACGGCATGGTCGGCGTGCCCCCGTTGTCCTACGGCTTCCAGGACGGGATCCCGATGCCCGTCGGCATCGCGGACATGCTGGCCGTCTTCATCGCCCTGTCGGCCTTTGTCGTGGCTGCTCTGCGACTCCTGCTGCACCGGCCGTTCGGCCGCATCGTCCTGGCGCTGCGCGAGAACGAGCTCCGCACCCAGCTCCTGGGCTACGACACTCGGCGGTACAAGCTGGCCGTCTTCGTGATCGGCGGGGCGATCGCCGGTCTCGCCGGGGCCGGGTACGCCGCTTGGGGCACCTTCATCAACCCCACGGTGTTCGCGCTCACCCAGGCTGCCCTCGTGGCCATCTGGGTGCTCGTCGGCGGGCGCCGGTCCCTCGCCGGCGCCTTCGTGGGGGTCGTCGTCATCCAGGCGCTCACCTCCACGCTCGGCGGCACGGGCAGCACCGCGACGCCGATCGTGCTCGGGACCGTGCTCATCGCCGTGGTGCTGCTCCTTCCGGGGGGCATCGTGCCCGCGTTCCGAGCTGGGCTGCTGCGCCTCGTCCCTCGGCTCGCGTCCAAGCCGGCGGCCCTCCCAGCGGCGACCGTGGCCGCAGGCGGGAGCCTCCCGATGGGCGAGCGCGGCGGCCGCCGGCGGCCAGGCGGCGCGCTCAGCTCGGAGGGACTGCGCAAGGCGTTCGGCGGCCTGACCGCCGTGGACGGTGTCTCCGCGCAGTTCAGCGAGCGCGGCGTGCACGCCCTCATCGGTCCCAACGGTGCCGGCAAGAGCACGTTCTTCAATCTGCTCGTCGGCCGGTACAGGCCCACGACCGGGCGCGTCCGCCTCGGAGCAGAGGACATCACCAGTCGTCGCATGGACCAGCGGGCCATGCGCGGCATCGGCATCAAGCTCCAGGTGGCGAGCATCTACGCGGACCTCCCGGCTCTCGAGAACCTCTGGCTCGCCGCATACGCCGAGGATCGCGACGTGCGCTCGGCGGATCGGCGCGCGCTGGCGGTGCTCGACTGGCTCGGGCTTCGCGACCGGGCCCACACGGCTGCGGGAGAGCTGTCGCACGGTGAGCAGCAGTGGCTCGAGATCGGCATGGTCGTCGCCGCGCAGCCCGATGTCATCCTGCTCGACGAGCCGACAGCCGGCATGACCCGGGAGGAAACGGCGCGGACCGCCGACCTGGTGCGTGTCCTCGGCGAGCACGCCTCGGTGGTCGTCGTCGAGCACGACATGGACTTCGTACGCAGGCTCGAGTCACCGGTCACCATGTTCCACGAGGGCAAGGTCTTCGCGGAGGGCTCGATCGACGCCTTGCGCAGTGACGATCGGGTGCTCGACGTCTACCTGGGGAGGCGCTCCGTTGCTGGAGCTCGATGACGTCCACGCCGGCTACGGTCGGACCGCGGTGCTCCACGGAGTCACGCTCACGGTGGGGGCCGGCGAGCGGCTGGGCGTCCTCGGCCGCAACGGCGTCGGGAAGAGCACGCTGCTGCGGACGATCGTGGGCCAGCTCCCGCTGACCGCAGGGCGGATCGTGTTCGATGGACGCGACCTCTCGCGTCGCCCGATCCACGTCCGCGCTCGTGAGGGCATCGCCTACGTCCCCCAAGGTCGGCAGATCTTCCCCGCGCTGTCGGTGCTCGACAACCTTCGCGTCGCCGCCTACGCCACACGGCGGGCCGATTGGAAGGCGCGCCTGGAGGACATGTGGCGCGAGTTCCCGGTGCTCGACCGCAAGCGCCACGATCCGGGGGGGAGCCTCAGCGGCGGCCAGCAGCAGATCCTGGCGCTCGCGCGGGCGCTCATGACCCAGCCTCGACTGCTCCTGCTCGACGAGCCATCCGAGGGCGTGCAGCCCTCCATCGTCGACGAGATCGCCGAGATCGTCCGGCGACTCAACGAGGAGCGGGACATCACCGTGATCCTCGTCGAGCAGAACCTCGACTTCGCCACGCGGGTGGTCGCCCACGCGCACCTCATGGACAAGGGGCAGCTTGTGCGCGACCTGCCGGCCGCTGACGTCCTCAGCGACCGTGCCCTGCAGCACGAGTACCTGGGGGTGTGAACGTGCCGGACCCCGAGGATCGTGCGTCCGTTCCCGTCAACGAGCCCTTCGCAGGAGGAGCCGCCAGCATGGATCAGGAGACACAACTCGACGAGGCGGCCGTCCGCGCGCTGGCGCTGGCGGCGGGGCTCGCGCTCCCGGCGGAGCGCGAAGGGCTCGTGGCGGAGCAGCTCGGCCCTTGGCTGAGCGCTGCGAACCAGCTCAACCGGAAGATGGCGGCAGAGGAGCACCGGGCCGTCGCGCCGATCACCGCCTTCGTCCACCCTGCGGGCGAAGGGGATGAGTCATGAGCACGACCCGTACGAGCTCCGAGCTCGTCGAGCTGCCGCTCGCACGAGCGGCGGAGCTGGTCGAGAGCGGCGATGTCTCTCCCGTGGAGCTCGTCGACGCATGCGTCGAGCGCATCGACGCGGTGGACGACCAGCTGCGCGCATACATCACCGTCTACCGCGACGAGGCCCGTGAAGTGGCACGCGCGCAGGAGACGATGCAGCGGGCCGGCCACCGCCTCGGGACCCTGCACGGCGTTCCGGTTGCGCTGAAGGACAACATCGCCATGCGCGGCCTGCGCACGACCGCCGGCTCGAAGATCCTCGATGGCTGGATCCCCGAGGAGGACGCGACCGTGGCCGCCCGCCTCAAGAGCTCCGGTGCGATCCTGATCGGGAAGACGAACATGCACGAGTTCGCCTGGGGCGGAACCTCGGCGAACCCGCACCACGGGTTCGTCCGCAACCCGTGGAATCCCGAGCGGTTCCCCGCCGGGTCTAGCGGCGGTTCCGGAGCCGCTGTGGCCGCACGGACGGCGTTCGGCGCGCTGGGCACGGACACGGGAGGATCGATCCGGCTTCCGTCGGCGATCAACGGGATCGTGGGCATCCGACCGACCATCGGGCGCGTGTCGAACTTCAACGTGATCCCGCTGGCGTGGAGCATGGACACCGTGGGGCCTATGTGCCGCACGGTGGAGGACTGCGCGCTCATGTTCAACGCGATCGCGGGAGCCGACCCGCGAGACGGCGCTACCCCGAACGTCCCGGTGACGGACTACACCGCGGACCTGCGCAGGGGCGTGGAGGGCGTGCGGATCGGCGTGATCCCTGACTACTTCTTCCATCACCTGCAACCACCGGTCGAGCGCTCCGTCCGTGACGCGCTCGCGACCTTCGAGCACCTCGGTGCCACCGTCGTGGAGGTCTCGGTCGACAACATCCACGGCAACATCTCCGCACAGCTCACCATCGAGTCCTGTGAGCCGAGCGCCTACCACCAGCGCTGGCTCCGCGAGCGGCCCGAGGACTACGGCGACGACGTACGACTGCTGCTCGAGATCGGCGAGATGCACTCCGCGGTCCATTACCTCCAGGCGCAGCGGTACCGCGCCCTCCTCCGCGCCGAATTCCTGGAGGCGTTCAGGTCGGTTGACGTCTTCGTCTGCCCGACCCTGCCTTTCACCGCGACGAAGGTGGGCGAGATGAGCGTCGAGATCGAGCACGGCGTCGAGGAGGACATGCTCGCGGCGATCATGCAGTTCACCGGAGTTCCGTCGCTGACCGGGCTCCCGTCGCTCGCCGTGCCCTGCGGCTTCGACGACGACGCGCTCCCGGTGGGCATGCAGCTCATCGGCCAGCCGTTTGACGAGGCGCGGCTCTTCCGTCTGGGCGCCGCATTCCAGGAGGCGACGGACTTCCACACCCGGGCGCCGACGCTGTAGAGGGAGGCCCGGTGCCCTCCGCCGACGCGCGCGAGCCTGGGCGTGGGCTCGAAGATCTCACGGCTGAGCTGCGCGAGCGCCTCGCGGAGATCCGCCGTGGCGGATCCGGCGCCGCACGCGACCGCCACACGGCCCGCGGGAAGCTGCTCGTCCGTGATCGCATCGACCGGCTCCTGGACCCGGGATCGCCGTTCCTCGAGCTCGCGCCGCTCGCGGGCTGGGAGCTGTACGAAGATCCCGTCCCGGCGGCCGGCATCGTCGGTGGCGTGGGGAGGGTGGCCGGCCGTGAGTGTCTCATCGTCGCGAACGACGCCACCGTCAAGGGCGGCACGTACTACCCGATCACCGTCAAGAAGCACCTCCGCCTACAGGCGGTGGCGGCGGCCAACCGGCTGCCGTGCATCTACCTCGTCGACTCCGGGGGCGCGTATCTGCCGCTGCAGGACGAGGTCTTTCCTGACGCCGACGACTTCGGGAGGATCTTCTTCAACCAGGCGACCATGTCGGCGGCGGGCATCCCGCAGCTCGCCGCGGTCCTCGGGTCATGCACGGCCGGCGGCGCATACGTCCCCGCCATGTCCGACGAGACGGTGATCGTCCGCGAGCAGGGGACGATCTTCCTCGGCGGTCCGCCGCTCGTGAAGGCGGCGACGGGCGAGGTGGTGACCGCTGAGGAGCTCGGTGGGGGCGACGTGCACGCCCGTCGGTCCGGCGTGGTTGACCACCTTGCAGCCGACGACGCGGAGGCGCTCGCGATCGTCCGCTCGATCGCGCGCACGTTGCCGGCCGGCCGGCCGGTGGAGGCGACGGGTCCTTGCGACGAGCCGCATCTCGATCCGGCCGAGCTCTACGGGGTCGTTCCGGCGGACCTTCGCACGCCGTACGACGTCCGCGAGATCATCCGGCGGCTGGTCGACGGCAGCCGGTTCCACGAGTTCAAGCGGCTTTACGGCGACACGCTGGTCTGCGGGTTCGCGTCGGTCTGGGGCTTTCCCGTCGGGATCGTGGCCAACAACGGCATCCTCTTCTCGGAGTCGGCGCTCAAGGGCGCGCACTTCATCGAGCTGTGCAACCAGCGCGGCACGCCGATCGTGTTCTTGCAGAACATCTCGGGCTTCATGGTCGGCGCGCGCTACGAGTCCGGGGGCATCGCCAAGGACGGGGCCAAGTTGGTGACCGCCGTCTCGTGCACCACCGTGCCGAAGCTCACGGTCGTGGTCGGCGGCTCGTTCGGCGCCGGCAACTACGGCATGTGCGGCCGGGCCTACGACCCACGGTTCCTGTGGATGTGGCCGAACAGCCGCATCTCGGTCATGGGCGGCGAGCAGGCCGCGGCGGTCTTGGCGACGGTGCGCCGCGACGGGATAGAGGCGCGTGGACAGACGTGGAGCGCCGAGGATGAGGAGGCGTTCCGTGCGCCCATCCGCGAGCGCTACGAGCAGCAGGGGTCCCCCTACTACTCGACGGCGCGGCTCTGGGACGACGGCATCATCGATCCCGCCGACACGCGGCGGATCCTGGGACTCGCCCTGGCCACCGTGGCGAACGCCCCCACGCAACCCGTCCGCTACGGCGTCTTCCGGATGTGACCGTGTTCGACACCGTGCTCGTGGCCAACCGGGGCGAGATCGCCCTGCGCATCATCCGCTCAGTCCGTGCCGCGGGCCTGCGCGCGGTCGCCGTCTACTCCGATGCCGACGCACACGCGCCGCACGTACGCGCGGCGGACGCGGCGGTGCGCGTCGGGCCCGCCGCTGCGTCACGCTCATACCTCGACGCGGACGCGATCCTGGCCGCAGCGCGGGGGACGGGCGCCGGCGCGGTACATCCGGGCTACGGCTTCCTCGCCGAGAGCGCTCCCTTCGCGCAGGCCTGCGCCGACGCCGGTCTGGTCTTCGTCGGGCCACCCGCCGCGGTCATCGACCGCATGGGCCGCAAGGACGAGGCCCGCGCGGTCGCTGAGCGCGCCGGAGTGCCGGTCGTGCCCGGGGGAGCGATCGACGACTCCGGCCAGCTGCCGGCCGGACTCCGGTTGCCCCTCCTCGTCAAGGCCGCGGCGGGCGGCGGCGGCAAGGGCATGCGCATCGTCACGACGTCCGCCGAGCTCGAGGGGGCCCTGGCCTCCGCCCGGCGCGAGGCGGTCGCGGCGTTCGGGAACGGCAACCTGATCGCCGAGCGCTACGTCGAGCGCGGGAATCATGTCGAGGTCCAGGTCCTGGCCGACGCTCATCGGACGGTGGTCCACCTCCTGGACCGCGACTGCTCCGTGCAGCGGCGCTACCAGAAGGTGATCGAGGAGGCGCCCGCACCGTGGCTCGAGCCCACCGTGCGTGACGGCCTGCGGGAGGCGGCCGTTGAGCTCGCTCGCGAGGTCGGGTACGTGAACGCCGGAACGGTCGAGTTCATCGTCACGGGGTCTGAGTTCTTCTTCCTCGAGATGAACACCCGCCTGCAGGTGGAGCATCCGGTCACCGAGATGGTGACCGGATTGGACCTCGTGGACCTGCAACTTCGCGTGGCGGCGGGAGAGCCACTGCCGTTCGCGCAATCGGACGTGCGCAGCCGCGGCCACGCGATCGAGGCGCGGGTGTACGCGGAGGACCCCGGACACGGGTTCATGCCGCAGGCAGGGCAGGTCCGCACGGTCCGCTGGCCGGCCGGCGCGCGTACCGACGCGGCGCTCGAGGCGGGGCAGGTCGTGGGAACGCACTACGACCCGCTCCTGGGAAAGGTCATCGCGTGGGGAGCCACTCGGGAGGCCGCCGGCCGCCGCCTGCGCGACGCTCTCGACGACACCGCGATCGTCGGGATCACGACCAACGTCGGGTTCCTGCGCCGTTGCGTCGCCTCGCGGGAGTTCGCCGAAGGAGAGATCGACACGGCCTGGCTCGATCGCCATCCGGATGCCTTCCCCGCCGTACCGTCGACCGGAGCGCTCGCAGCGGCGGCGTGGGAGCTGGCCGTGGAGGCGCGGGCACCGGCCGACCCGTTCGCCCGCGGCGATGGATTCCGCCCGGGCGGCCCGCCCGCGCCCGTAATCGTCGAGCTCGCCGGCCCTACCGGTGCCGTCCGCGTACGCGCGGAGGTCGCCGCTGGGTGGACCGAGGTCGAGGGAGGCGTCCGGATCGCAGTGCGCACGCTCGCGCGCGACGGGGATCACCGGCTGCTGGAGCTCGACGGCGTCGGCCGGGCCTTCCACGTGGACGCAGGGCCCGACGAGCTCGTCGTCGTGTCAGAGGGCCAGCCTCATCTGTACAACCGCCTCGAGGTCACCGACGCTGAGGCCGTCGCCGCCGGCGGCGACGGCCTGCTCCGCGCCCCGATGCCCGGGACGGTGCTGGCCATTGCGGCCGGTGCCGGTGCCGCCGTGCTCGAGGGAGAACCCCTGCTGGTCCTGGAGGCGATGAAGATGGAGCTCACCATCACCGCGCCGTTCGACGGGCGCGTGGGCCGCTTGGCCGTCGCCGCCGGCGAACAGGTCGACCTCGACCAACTCCTGATCGAGCTGGAGAGCGATGACGGTGAGTGAGGGGGTACCGGCCCGGGTCACCATCTACGAGGTCGGGCCGCGCGACGGGCTCCAGAACGAGCGCCAGACGGTGCCCACCCAAGTGAAGGTCGCCCTTGTCGACCGGCTGGCCGCCGCCGGGTTGCCGGTCGTCGAGGCCACCAGCTTCGTTCGCCCCGAGTGGGTGCCCCAGCTCGGCGACGCGGAACGGGTGATGGCCGCGATCGAGCGGCGCTCCGGCGTGCACTACGCGGCGCTCGTGCCCAACCTGGCGGGACTCGAGCGCGCGATCGGCGCCGGCGTGGACGAGATCGCCGTCTTCGGGTCCGCCACCGAGACCTTCTCGCGGCGTAACCTCAACCGGTCGGTCGGCGAGGCGGTGGAGATGTTCGCGCCAGTGACGGACGCCGCCCGTGCGGCGAGCGTGCGGGTGCGCGGATACGTCTCCATGGCCTTCGGTGACCCGTGGGAGGGCCCGGTGCCCGAAGGGCAGGTGGCTGGGATCGCGCGCCGCATGGCCGATCTGGGGCTCGACGAGCTCTCGTTGGGCGACACCATCGGTGTGGCCACCCCAGGCGACGTGGAACGTGTGCTGAGCGCAGTGCGCGCGGCGATCCCCGACACCCGTCTCGCGGTGCACTTCCACGATACGTTCGGCCAGGCACTGGCCAACGTGCACGCCGCACTTCGGCTGGGGATCGACACGGTCGACGCTGCCGTAGGCGGGCTGGGCGGATGCCCGTACGCCGCAAGTGCGACGGGCAACCTCGCCACCGAGGACGTCGTCTACCTGCTTCGTGGCATGGGCATCGAGACAGGCATTGACCTTGGCCGGCTCGTGGACACCGCGTGGTGGATCAGCGACCAGTTCGGCCGTGAGCCCGTCTCCAGCGTCGCGCGGGCGCTCGGGCGGCCGTCCGGAGCCACAACCGGCGCGGCGTGTCGCTGACTCTGCGGGCTTTCGAACGTTGGCCGGTGTCTTGCCCGGCAGCGTTCGCTCCTAGCCCCGGCTCAGCCGCCCCGGCCGACCATGTCGAGCAGCCGGCGGGTCAGGTCGCCGTCGGGCTCGTTGAACCCCAGGATCGCCTGGAAGTGGTCGGCGCCGGGCTGCGGGTACCCGACGGCGTCGACCCCCGCCTCGAGGCAGGCCGCCAGGTAGTCCTCCGACTGGCGGCGGAACTCCGCGGTCTCGTCGGCCCCCCAGGTGATCAGCAGGGGTGCGGCGGCGGGCGGGACCCGCAGGGCCGGGCTCTGGACCTCGACCGTCCGGCGGGAGAGCTGGAGCGCGGGCGCGAACAGCGTGTAGGGCAGCGGGCGCAGGTCGAAGACGCCGCTGATCGCGATCGCCCCCTTGATGACGTCCGCCGGCAGCCCGTACTCCCCGACCCAGTCCGTCTCGAGCAGCATCGCGACCTGCTGGCCGCCCGCGGAGTGACCCGCCACGAAGATGCGCTCGGGATCGCCGCCCCACGAGGCCGCGTGCTCGTACACCCAGGCGAGCGCGGCGCGGCCCTGGCGGGTGATCTCGTCGATCGTCACCTTCGGCGCCAGCGAGTAGTTCGTCACCACGACGTCGATCCCATGCGCGACGGGGCCCGGGGCGACGAGGGCGAACTCCTTGCTCGACAGGATGCGCCAGTAGCCGCCGTGGACGAAGACCAGGACGGGCCGGGGACCGTCCCCCTGGCCCGGGTAGAGGTCGACGTGCTCGTCGCGCGTCGGCCCGAACGGGAGGTCGAAGCGCGCCTCGAGGCTGCCGCGCGCGGTCTCGCTGAGTCCGAGGTAGCGCTTGACCACCGAGTCGAAGTCGGGATGGATGCCCTCGACGTCGTACTCGCGGTCGAGCGCCTCCTGGGTGTCGAAGTCGCGGTAGAGCATGTGGATCCTCCCGTTGGCTGTCAGTACCGGCGCCGCATCACGACCGCCCGCGGGTCGGTGAAGAACTCCCGCGAGTGGCGGCCGCCCTCGCGGCCGATGCCGCTCGCCTTCTCGCCCCCGAAGGGGAGGCGGAGGTCGCGCTCGAAGAAGCAGTTGATCCACACCATCCCGGTCCGCCACGCCTCAGCCATCCGGTGCGCCCGGTCGAGGTTCGTGGTCCACAGCATTCCGGCGAGCCCGTAGTCGGAGTCGTTGGCCAGCCTGAGCGCCTCCGCCTCGTCGTCGAAGGGCACGATGACCTGGACGGGACCGAAGATCTCCTCGCGCACGGCGCGCATCCCGTTGTGCATCCCGCCGAGGACGGTCGGCGCGTAGTAGCTGCCGCCCGCGAGCGCGCCGTCGCCGGGCGGCCCCCCGCCGCAGAGCAGCTCGCCGCCCTCACGCACGCCGAGCTGGACGTAGCCGTCGACCTTCTCGCGGTGGCCCGCGTCGACCAGCGGGCCGATGTCGGTCCCGGCGTCCTTGGGGTCGCCGACGCGCAGCCCCTCGGCGGCGGCCACGAAGCGCTCCAGGAAGGCGTCGTGGATCCCGCGCTGGAGGAACAGTCGCGAGCCCGCGAGGCAGACCTCGCCGTTGTTGGTGAACGAGCCCCGCAGCGCGCCGGCCACCGCCTCGTCGAGGTCGGCGTCCGCGAAGACGACGCTGGCCGACCGCCCGCCCAGCTCGCAGGACAGCGGGGTGAGGTTCGCGGCCGCCGCGGCGGCGATCGCGCGACCCGTCGCGCTCTCGCCGGTGAAGGTGATGCGGTCGGCGCGCGGATCGCGGGTCAGCGCCTCGCCGACGGCCTCAGGGCCGAACCCCTGCACGACGTTGAGCACGCCCTCCGGGAAGCCGGCCTCGAGCGCGAGCGCCCCCAGGCGGGCCGCGGTGAGCGGGCTCTGCTCGGCGGGCTTGAGCACGACGGTGTTCCCGAACGCGAGCGCCGGGGCGATCTTCCAGCTCGCCTGCATGGCCGGGAAGTTCCACGGCGAGATCGCCACCACCACCCCGGCCGGCGGATAGAGCACGTAGCTCAGGCGGGTGCCGTCCGGATAGGCCTCGCTGGAGGCCATGGCGGCGTAGTCGCCGAAGAAGCGCAGGTTGCGCGAGACGCGCGGCAGGTCCATCCCGCGGCTCTCGCGGATCGGCTTGCCCATGTCGCGCGTGTCGAGCAGCGCGAGGGCTTCGGCGTCGCGGTCGACGAGGTCGGCGAAGGCGTGCAGCAGCCCGCGCCGCTCCTCGGCGGTCATCCTGGGCCACGGCCCCTCGTCGAAGGCTCGCCGGGCCGCGCTCAGCGCCCGGTCGGCGTCCTCGCGCCCGCCGGCCGCCACGCTGGCCAGCAGCGCCCCGTCGTGGGGGTCGCGGCTCTCGAACCGCTCCCCGCTGACCGACGGGGCCCAGCCGGCCCCGATGAGGTGCTCGACGGTGACGGTCATGGCGCGCACCGCAGCGTGACCGTCCCGAGATGGGTGAACTCGGCGCTCACGACCATCCCCGGCGCAAGGGTGACGGGGGCCGTCAGGCCGCCCGAGATCACGATGGCGCCGGCCGGCAGGCCGCCCACCTCACGGGCGAGCCAGGCGACCGCGGCGGCCGGATGGCCGCTGACCGCCGCGCCCGCGGCGGTGTCGACGACCTCCCCGTCGCGGCGCAGCACCATCCCCTCGAGCTGGACGTCGACCGCACCGGGCTCCAGCAGCCGCCCGCCGCAGACGACACCCGCGGCGCTCGCGTTGTCGGCGATGACGTCGGCGAGGGTGAAGCGGAAGTCGTCGTAGCGGGAGTCGAGGATCTCCAGGGCGGGGAAGACGCCCTCGGTGGCGGCCAGCACGCCGGCGGTCGTGGCGGTGGCCCCCTCTAGGTCGCGCCCGATCAGGAACGCGATCTCGGACTCCACCCGCGGATGGATGAGCGAGCCGACGTCGAGCGGCGTCTCCTCGGCGTGCAGCAGGCCCGAGCTCAGCCGGCCCCACAGCGGCGCGGTCACGCCCATCGCGAGCTGCTTGGCGCGCGAGGTCAGCCCCAGCTTGTAGCCGACGAACGACTCCCCGGGGCCCGCCAGCCGGCGCTCGAAGTTGTGGCGCTGCACCGCGTAGGCCGTGTCGACGTCGAGCTCGGGATGCGCGGCGCTGAGCTGCGGGATCGACCGGCGCTCGGCCTCGGCGGCGTGGAGCTCCCCCGCGAGCGCGGCGATCGTGGCGGTGGTCAGCTCCATGCGGGCTCCTCGAGTCGCGGGACGGCGAGCGCGACGGTCCCGCCGCGGTAGGTGACCTCGGCGGGGGCGCCCGCGTCCGGCGCGCCCAGCCGCACGTGGACCCGCTCGAGGTGGTCGGGCTCGCCGAGGTCGTGGCCGAGGGCGTGCGCGGCGAGGGCGCGCATCGGCCCGGAG
>CALMNS010000180.1 GCA_937871635.1 uncultured Solirubrobacter sp. | reverse complement strand
GGGCGAAGCGAACGTCGGCCCAGCGCACGAGCGAATGCCCGAAGGCGAGCGAGACGCCGATGTAGACGGCGGCGACCGCATGGGCGGGGGTGGCCGTCGCCCCGTTGCGCAGGTCGATGACGGTGAAGCCGAGGAGCACGAGGTCGACGACCGGCGTGGCGAGCAGGAGCGCCGCGCCCAGGCGCGGGCGGCGGAGCACGTAGCGGACGGTGAGGCCCCCGAGCAGGACGACCCAGAACGCGATCTCGGCGGCGACGATGAAGGCGGCGACCATGGAGCTCCTCTTCGTTTACTAGTACAGATGTACTACGACAGTAGCACGACCGTGCTAGAACGCCGGGGATGCCGCGCCTGATCGACGCCGACGCCCGCCGCCGCGAGATCGCCCAGGCCGCCTGGCGGCTGATCGGCCGCGAGGGGCTTGACGGGGTCTCGGTCCGCAGCGTCGCGAGCGAGGCCGGCCTGGCGCCCGGCTCGGTCCGCCACGTGTTCCGCACCCAGGCCGAGCTCCTCGCCTTCGCGATGAGCGTCATCGGCGAGCGCGTCGCCGAGCGCCTCGCCGCCCTCGACCCGGCTCCCGCTCCGCTCGACGCGGCCGTGGCGGTCCTCGAGCAGATCCTCCCCCTCGACGACGAGCGCCACCGCGAGGCGGAGGTGTGGCACGCCTTCGTCGCCCGCGCCCGGGTGGACCCCGAGCTGCGGGCGGTCGGCGAGCAGGCCGACGACGCGCTGCGCGACCTCGTCGGCCAGGCGCTCGCCCTGCTCGCCCCGGCGGACGCCGAGCTCGCGCTCGAGGACACCTACGCGCTCGTGGACGGCCTCACCCTGCACGCCGTCCTGAGACCGGGAAGACCGGCGCCCGACACGATGCGCCGTGTCCTGCGCGACCACCTCGAGCGCCTCCCGGTCACGAAGGCCCGGTGACCGGGGCGGCGGGCCGCGCGCGGCGGAGTGGTCGTCCCCCCGGCTTGACCGCCCTGGCGCCGGCGCCGGACCAGCTCGTAAGCGCCTGGTTCAATGCGCTCCATGGCGGCCCATGCCGATCACCCGCAGGGGGCCTCCGCCGGCCAGCTGGCCTCCTTGCAGGTGCGGCGGCCCGAGGCCCTGGCCCGGGCCATCGAGGAGCAGATCGCTCGGGACGGGCTGGCAGCCGGCACCCAACTGGGAACCAAAGCCGACCTGCGCGAGCGCTTCGCGGTCGCCATCACCACCGTCAACGAGGCCATCCGGGTGCTCGAGCATCGGGGCGTGGTGCGGGTCAAGCCCGGCCCGGGCGGCGGGGTGTTCGTGGCCGAGCGCTCGAGCTGGCTGGCGCTCAGCCAGCTGGTGTTGGGCTTCAAGCACTCGAGCACCGCTGGGGCCGAGGTGCTCGGGGTGCGCTATGCGCTCGAGCCGCTGATCGCCGCCGACGCCGCGCTGCATCATCGCAAGCGTGACCTCGCCGAGCTGCGGCGGCTGCTGAAGGCCATGGGCCACCACCGGCATGATCCGGCGGGCTATCTGCGGGCCAACTGGGCGTTCCATCGTCGCGTGGCCCGGCTGTGCCAGAACTCGTTCGCGCGCTCGCTCTATGAGGGGCTCCTGGACTTCGCCGAGTCCGAGCTGGCCGGCGTCCAGGGCCGGGGGCCGTTCGACGGCACGGAGAACCTGCTGACCCACGAGGAGCTGCTCGAGGCCATCGCGGCGCGCGATCTGGAGCGGGTCGCCGCCGCCGTCGCGCGCCACAACGCCGCCACCCGGGTGCCGCTGGGCTGAATCGTCGCTTGACACCAATTGAACTAGTTGGTTTGATTCCAAGTCGTTGTCCACCTTGGGTCAGGAGTCCGGGCACGTGGCGTCCACCGCGGTCTTCTCAGAGCAGCTGCAGGCCGGTCGTCGGGTCGAGGCCGGCGGCATCACCACCCACCTGCATGACGCGGGAGATGGCCCACCAATGCTCCTGTTGCACGGCTCGGGGCCCGGCGTGTCGGCTTGGGCCAACTGGCGCCTGGTGCTGCCCGAGCTGGCCCGCGAGTTCCGGGTCCTGGCTCCCGACCAGCTGGGCTTCGGCGCCACCGGCCGCCCGGCTGACGGGCGGTACGGCCGGCGAGCGTGGACGGAGCATGCGATCGCGGTGCTCGAGGCGCTTGAGCTCGAGCGGGTGAGCATCATCGGGAACTCGATGGGCGGGGCCATCGCGTTGTCCGTCGCCGCCGCGCGGCCCGACCTGGTCGATCGCCTGGTGCTGATGGGCACCGTCGGCGTCCCCTTCGAGCTCTCGTCCGGCCTGGACGCGGTGTGGGGCTACACGCCGGACCGCGACCGGATGCGGCGCCTGATCGAGCTGTTCGCCTATGACGATGCGCTGGCGACGGGGGATCTGGTCGAGATGCGCTACGCCCAGAGCGCGGAGCCCGAGGCGCGGGCCAGCTACGAGGCCATGTTCCCTGCCCCGCGCCAGCGCTGGGTGGACGACCTCGCGCTCGGCGTCGCCGAGTTGCGCGGTATCGCGCAGCCGACCCTGCTGGTCCACGGCCGCGAGGACGAGGTCATTCCCTTCGCCACCTCTCTGCGGGTGCTCGAGGAGCTGCCCAACGCCGAGCTGCACGCCTTCACCCGCTGCGGCCACTGGGTTCAGATCGAGCAGACCCGCCGCTTCCTCGCCGTCGCCGGGGACTTCCTGCGCTCCGGCTTGTCGTGATTGAACGCCCGCCGTCTACAGGAGGAGAGACCTGTGTCCATCGCCGTCCCGCAGCCGCAGACCGACCACATCGAGTACGTGGAGGTGACCACCCCCCGCGTGCACAACCTCCACCACGTCGAGATCCTCACGCCCAAGCCGGAGGAGTCGCTGGACTTCTTCACCCGGGTGCTGGGCCTGCATGAGACCCATCGCGAGGGCCAGTCGGTCTACCTGCGCACTTCGGGCGAGTTCGGCCACCACTCCACGGTGCTCACCGAGGCCGCCGAGCCCGGCCTGGGGCACATGGGCTGGCAGGTCGCCGAGGCCGACCAGGTGGACGGCTGGGCCCGGCGGTTGGAGAAGGCCGGTGTCAAGCACGAGCGGCTCGCCGGGGGCAGCGAGGTGGCCCAGGGCGACACGGTGCGCTTCACCACGCCCGCCGGGCACGCGATGGAGCTCTTCTATGACTTCGAGCGGCTCGAGTCCCCCACCCCGTCCCGCCTGCTCTCCCAGCCCATGCGCTTCCCGGCGCCCGGGATCGGGGTTCGCCGGCTCGATCACATCAACGTGACCGCCGCTGACGTGGACGCCACCCGCGACTGGCACTCAGAGGTGCTGGGCTTCAAGCTCCGCGAGGCGGCGCGCACGCCGGAAGGTGACATCGGGGTCTGGATGTCGGTCACCTCGCAGGTGCATGACCTGGCCATCATGCGCGACGGCCAGGGCCGCGACGGGCGTCTGCATCACATCGCCTACTACCTCGACACCCCCGAAGGCATCCTGCGGTCCGCCGACATCTTCGTGGACGAGGGCACACCCATCGACGCCGGCCCGGGCAAGCACGGCTTGACCCAAGCCTTCTTCATCTACGTCTTCGAGCCCGGCGGCAACCGGGTGGAGCTCTTCTCAGGCGGCTACGCCATCCACGGCCCGGACTGGAAGCCGGTCATCTGGGACGGCGCGAACATCGAGAAGGCCGTCGTCTGGTTCGGCGGCGAGCTGCCCCCGTCGTTCTTCGACGTGGCCACCTAGGACCACGGCCCGGCCCGGGTGCCCACGGCGATCGCCGTTCGCGATCAGGACGCGGTGCGCCCCACGATGGCGTCGCGCGACGCGTAGACCTCGCTCCGGAGGTGGTCGACGTCGACGTCGACGAGCTGTCCGGCCCACTTGCGGGGCTGGCCGGCGATGAACACGGCGTCGATGTTGCGGGGGTCGGTGCCGAGCACGAGGGTGCCGATCGCGTCGTTGAGCGGCATGTTGTTTATGTCGTCGGCGCGGACGACGAGCAGGTCGGCCTGCTTGCCCGGCGTGAGCGAGCCGGTGACGTCACCGAGCCCGTTGGTCCGGGCGCCCTGCAGCGTGGCGAAGTCGAGCACGTCGCGGGTGCTGATGCGATCGGGGGTGTCGTCGGTGCCGTAGGTCGCGTTGACGGCGCGCATCCGCTGGATGGCGTGGAGGGTGCGCATCTGGGTGAACATCTCGCTGACGAGCCCGACCTCGACGTCGACGCTCAGGCCGGGTCGGATGCCCTCCGCGAGGCTCTCGTCGACGGCGGGGACGGCGTCCTCGAGGCCGATCTGGGCGTCCGAGGTGGGGGCGAGGGCGACGGTGACGCCGGCCTGGCCCATCGCGCGCCACGCCTGCGGGCTCAGCGCGGTGCAGTGGATCAACGTGAGCCGCGGGTGCAGCAGGCCCTGGCCTTCCCAGTCGAGCACCGCCTGCGAGGCGGCGGCGCCGAAGACGACGTCCAGGCTCACGCCGATGTCGAGCTCGTCGGCGACCTGCGCCAGCTCGGGCCCGTACGCCAGGCGCGAGCCGGCGATCGCGTCGGTCGCCAGCGCGGCCATGCGCAGCGTCACGAGCTGGTCGGAGGAGGAGAAGTAGCGCTCCTTGAGACGGGTCAGGTCGGCGGGCCACTGCTCGTCCCAGGCGCCGAAGTGCGGGCTCATCGACGCGTGCACCCCGCGCAGACCGGTGTCGATCAGCGCTTGGATGGCGCTCTCGGAATGCTCCGGGGTGCGCGAGTTGTGGGAGAAGTCGAGCATGCAGGTGACGCCGCTGTCGATCGCCGTCAGAGCGGCCAGGCGCGTGCCGACGTACATGTCGTGCGGGGTGTAGAGCGGCGCGATCTCGCTCAGCGTGGACATCAGGTACTCGGTGAGGTCGTTGACGTCCGGGATCGTGCGGCGCATCTGGGCCTGCCACGCGTGGCGGTGCGTGTCGACGAGACCGGGGCTGACGATGCAGCCGCCGGCATCGATGACGATCGCGCCGTCGACGGCGCCCAGGTCTGGTCCCACGTCGAGGATCCGGGATCCCTGCACCAGGACGTCCCCCACGGTGAGGTCGTCGATCGCCGGGTCCATCGTGACGACCGTCCCGCCGCGAAAGAGGATCCGCCGGTCGGGGTCGCCGGCCGATCGGTCGAGTGCTGCCTTGACTGCGGGGTCGCTGCTGTTCGAGGTCATGTTCGTTCGTCCTCCTGCTGGGGGTGGGTTCGCGTCGATGCGGCGGCGCCGCTCAGCGGCGGCGCATCACGTATCCGGCGTGGTGGAGCTCGTCGCCGCGGAACTCGCCGAAGGCCCAGAAGCCGAGATCGTCGAGGTAGTCGATGCGGTCGCCGTCGACCCAGAACCTGCCCTGGAAGGCGTGCGGACGCCCGCCGCGGGTCTCGTCGTAGCGGCCGTCAGCGGTCAGCTCGTGGTGCAGGAAGTCGCTCTCGTCGATCCACACCCCCAACCGGGGATCGTCAGACAGGTCCCGGGTCTCCAGGCCACCGTCCTGCTCGTCGGACGCGGCGTCGAGGTCGCGACCCGCCCAGCGCAGCACCTGCCCCTCGGCGACCAGGACGGACACCTCGCTTGGCCGCAGCACCAGCGTCTCCAGGGCCGCCGCGGTGCTCGGGGCGAAGCGATCGTCGAGGATCGCCAGGTCGGCGCGATTGCCCGGCTTGAGCGTGGCGACCTGCGCGCCTCGCGCGGTCCGGTGCCCGCCCAGCGCGAGGAGGTCGACGACCGCCGGCACGATGGTCATTCCGGTGGAGTCGACGACGATCGCGGCGTCGTCCCCGGCCGCGGTGATGATGCCGGGCCCGACGCCGACGACCACCGACCCGCCCAGGAGCACGTCGGCTCCGGTGACGTCGCCGATGATCGCGTCCAAAGTACGAACCGTCGCGTTGGTGAACAGGACGGGCCGACCCTCCGGGTTGTCGAGGATCTCGGCGAGCGCCTCGGCGTTCCAGGTCGCGGTCGTCGGTTGGCCGGTGGAGGCTTGGGAGTCAGGTGTGGGGGTCATGCACCTCACCGTGCCCCGATCGCACCCCCGGCGAAAGGGGCGGCGGTCCCCTAGGAGTGGGAGGACCACCCAAGCGGCACCCGGGGGGTCGCGGCTGGTGGCCTAGCCTGGAGTGATGGGTTCCTCAGCGCTTGGTGAGTTCCTCGCGGCACGGCGTGCGACGGTCCGCCCGCGAGACGTCGGGCTCCCCGAGAGCGGGCTCCGGAAGGTGACCGGACTTCGCCGCGAGGAGGTGGCGGTGGTGGCCTCCCTCAGCGTGGACTACTACACGCGCTTGGAGCAAGGCCGCGAGCTGCGCCCCTCGCCACCGATCCTCGACGCCCTCGCACGGACCTTCGGCCTCGACGCCGACGAGCGGGACCACCTCTTCGCGCTGACCGGCGCGCTGCCGCAGCGCTCAGGGAACGCCGCGCGCGAGGACGTCAGCCCCGAACTGCTGCGGCTCATGGACAGCTGGCCCGAGACGCCGGCGATGGTGCTCAGCCGGACCATGGACGTCCTGGCCCGGAACGCGATCGCCCAGGCGTTGCAGTCGGACTTCGACGAGCCCGACAACCTGCTGCGCATGGTCTTCCTCGAGCCCGCGGGCCGCCGCTTCTACGTCGACTGGAACCGCGCCGCCCAATCGACCGTCGCCAACCTCCGCGCCGCCGCCGGGACCACCCCGGACGATCCGCGGCTCCTCGAGCTCGTAGCCGAGCTCGAGGCGGGGAGCTCCGACTTCCGCGAGCTGTGGCACCGGCAGCGCGTCCGCGGCAAGACGCAAGACGCCAAGGGATTCCGGCACTCCGCGGTCGGCGAGCTGACCCTGACCTACCTCGCCTTCGACGTGCGCACCGCACCGGGGCAGGAGCTGATCGTCTACCAGGCCGAACGCGGCAGCGCGAGCGCGGACGCCCTTGCGCTGCTCGGCTCGCTCGCCGCCACCTCCAGCGAGCTCGCCTGACGCCGGGCGGCGAGTCGCGCCGGTCCGGGCCGGGCCGGCGCCCTGACGCGTCATGCGGGCGATGGAGCTAAGGGGACTCGAACCCCTGACCTCCTGGGTGCGATCCAGGCGCTCTCCCAACTGAGCTATAGCCCCGTGGTGCGGACGCCGATTGTAGCCCCCGGCCTCTCGGACGGGGGTCGCCGACCTACGCTGCGGGGTCGGTCCCGCGCCTATGAGCTTCCGCAACCGCCTGATCCTGTTCTTCGTCGTCATCGTCATCGTCCCGATGATCGCGGTGACGTTCGTCCTCTTCCGGCTCGTGGCCGACTCGGAGTCCGGGCAGATCGACGCGCGGCTGGGTCAGGCGCAGCGAGCCGCGGAGGGCGTCTACGACGGGGGCCGGCGCGACGCCCAGGCCGCGGGGCGGCGGATCGGCTCCGACCGGGCGCTCGCCCGGGCCATCGC
>CALMNS010000179.1 GCA_937871635.1 uncultured Solirubrobacter sp. | reverse complement strand
CCTCGAGGCGGCGAAGGGCAGCCGGGAGGTCCTCGCCTAAGCGGCGAGGGCGATCGCCGCCCACTCGCCCGCGTGGCGCCGGTCGATCTCCCGCATCCCGCGGGCCGCGAACGCCGCGGCCACCTCGTCGCCCTCCTCGGCGAGCAGGCCCGAGACGATCAGCAACGACGGCGGCGCGCCTAGCCGCGAGGCGACCTCGAGCAGCAGCGGCCCCAGCAGGTTCGCGCACACGGTCGGGGCGGGTGGACCGGGCGCCGCACGCAGGTCGGCTTCGAACGCGTCGATCGGCACCCCGTTGGCCCGGGCGTTCTCGCGCGTCGCCTGGACGCTCAGCGGATCGGAGTCCACCGCCATCACGGGCCCGTAGCCCAGCTTGGCCGCGCAGACCGCGAGGACCCCGCTCCCCGATCCCCAGTCCGCGAAGCCCCCGGCCTCCGGTCCGCGGGCCAGCAGGAGCTCCAGGCACAGGCGGGTGGTGTGGTGCGCGCCCGTGCCGAACGCCTGGGCGGGATCGATGACCACGTCGATGCCGCCCTCGAGCGCCGGCTCCCAGGGCGGCCGCACCCGGACCGGGCCGACCGCCACGGGGACGTGGAACGCCTTCCAGCGCTCGTCCCAGTCGTCGGGGATCTCGCTCGTCGAGACGTCGACGAGCGCTCCCCCGGCGGCGGCGCGCAGGTCGGGGAGGGTCGGGAGCTCCCCCGGCGCCCCGTAGAGCACGTACTCGACCACGTCGCCCTCCGGGTCCGCGCGCTCCTCCAAGCCGGCCGGCGCGAGCTCGAGGAGCTCGGCCAGGACCGTCTCCGCGTCGGCACGGGCGACGCGGATGGCCAGACGGATCACGGGCGGGCGGGGCCCCCGATCACCCGCCGCAGCTTGCCCAGCATGGACTCCCCCGTGCGTAGGTTGTCCTCGGTCATCGAGTCGCCCAGCTTCTCGAGCAGCTCGCGCTGCTCCTTCGTGAGCCGCTTGGGGACCGCGACGTTGACGATCACCCGGAGATCCCCGGTGCGGCCGCGGCGCAGCGGCGGCATGCCGCGCCCCGCGAGCGTGAGGGTCTCGCCCGGCTGGGTCCCCGCCGGCACCTCGACCGGCACCGGCCCGTCGAGGGTCGGCACCTCGATCCGGGTCCCGAGGGCGGCGAGCGGGAGGGCCACGTCGACCAGGGTGACGAGGTCGTTGCCGTCGCGGATGAAGCGCTCGTCGTCGGCCACCCGGACGAGGACGTAGAGGTCTCCGGAGGGACCCCCGCGGTCGCCCGCGTGCCCGCGGCCGGTGACCCGGATGCGCTGCCCGTCGGCGATGCCCGCCGGGACGTCCACCGCGAGCGTGACCTTCTCGGCCACCTGGCCGCGGCCGCGGCAGGTCCGGCAGGGCTGCTCGGGGATCTTGCCCTCGCCGTCGCAGACGTCGCAGACCGCGGTGCGCACCATCTGGCCGAACGCCGTGCGCTGGACGGCCTGGAGCTGGCCCGTGCCGCCGCAGCGATCGCAGGTGCGGATCGGCGTCCCGGGCTCGGCGCGGTTGCCGTGGCAGGTGCCGCAGCGCGCGACGACGTCGTACTCGACGTCGACCGACGCCCCGCGGGCGGCGTCGGCGAGCTCGACCTCAATCCCGACGGCGACGTCCTGGCCCTGGCGGGCGCCGCCCGACCCGCCGCCCCCGCCGAAGAACGCGGAGAAGAGGTCGGAGATCGAGCCGAAGCCCTCGAAGTTCGGCGCGTAGCCGCCCGAGCGCACGCCCTCGTGCCCGTAGGCGTCGTACTGGCGGCGGCGGTCGGCGTCGGAGAGGACCTCGTAGGCCTCGGCGGCCTCCTTGAACTTCTCCTCCGCCTGGGGGTCGTGGGCGTTGACGTCGGGGTGCAGCTCGCGCGCGAGCCGGCGGAAGGCCTTCTTGACCTCGCCCTCGCTCGCGCCGCGCTGCACGCCGAGCACGTCGTAGTAGTCACGCGGAACCGAGCTCACGCCTCGTCGTACACCTCCTCGATGAAGCTCGAGAGCTGGAGGGCCGCCTCGCGGACGCACCGGATCGCCGACCCGTAGTCCATCCGGGTCGGCCCGATGACCGAGACGGTGCCCAGGTTCCGGCTCGGCAGCCCGTAGTTGGCCGCGACGAGCGACAGCGTCTGCAGCGCCGGGGTGTGGTTCTCGTGACCGATCCGCACGTAGGCGCCGCGCTGGTCGAGCGCCTCGGTGACCACCCCGAGGATCGACACCCGCCGCTCGAGCATCTCCATGAGGGCGTTGAGCTGGGAGACGTCCGCGAAGCGCAGCTCCGACAGCAGGCGCGCCGCGCCGTCGAGGTAGAGGGTGTCGTCCTCGGCGAGCTCGGTGAAGGCCGGCGCGAGCGTCTCCACGAAGGCGCGCTCCGTGGCCGGGAGGGTCGGGTCGGCCAGCCGCGAGCGCAGCGTGCGGGCGCCCAGCTCCTTGCCGACGAGCTGCTCGTTGAAGTACTCCCCCGCCCAGTCGGCGAGGCCCTCGTCGACCGGGCGGTCGAGCGTGAGCAGGCGCTTGGACACCCCTCCGGTGGAGGTGATGATCACCACCATCAGCACCTGCGGCTGCAGGGCGAGCACCTCGACGTGGCGGATCGTCGTCGTCCCGATCGGCGGCGCGGAGACGATGGCCAGCAGGTTGGTGACCTGCGAGAGGGTCTCCGTGGTGGTCCGCATCGCCTCGTCGAGCTCGCGGCGCACGAGGGCGAGCTCGAGGCCGGGGCCCGTGTCCGGCGTCCGGTCGGCCAGGAGGCGGTCGACGTAGTAGCGGTAGCCCGCGTCGGTCGGCACCCGCCCGGCGCTCGTGTGCGGGTGGGCGAGCAGCCCGAGCTCCTCGAGGACGGCGAGCTCGTTGCGGACGGTCGAGGGCCCGCAGTCCACCGCGGGATCGGCGGCCAGGGCCTTCGAGCCGACGGGCACGCCGGCGGCCGCGAAGCCGTCGACGACCTTGCCGAGCAGCAGTTCCTGGCGGGGCGACAGCATCCGGACGAGGATACGACCGACGCCCCGGCGAGCCGGCGGGCGGGCGTCCTTGCGGCCGGGGGGCGGCGTCCTTGCGGCGGGCGGGCGGCGCTCTTGCGACCGGCGGGCGGGCCCGGCGGGCGGGCTAGCCGCCGTCGCCGAGCTCGAGCACCGCCTGGAAGGCCTCCTGGGGGACCTCGACCCGGC
>CALMNS010000178.1 GCA_937871635.1 uncultured Solirubrobacter sp. | reverse complement strand
CGCCGAGCCGCAGTCGCTCGACTGGGTCTACGGCTACGACCTGCCGCCCAACACGGTCATCTCCAACGTCTGCGAGAGCCTGCTGCGCATCGGCCCGGACTTCTCCGTCACGCCCAACCTGGCCGAGAAGGTCGACCAGCCCGACCCGACCACCTGGGTGTACACGCTGCGCCAGGGCGTCAAGTTCCACTCGGGCGCGGAGATGACCGCCGACGACGTCGTCTACTCGCTCAAGCGCCACATGGACGAGAAGGTCGGCTCCTACTGGACGACGGCCTTCACGAACGTGAAGTCGATCGCCAAGACCGCGCCCGACGAGGTGACCGTCAAGCTCGACCAGCCCGACGCGCTGTTCAACCAGGTCATGGCGGTGCCGCCCGGCGTCGTGGAGCGCAAGGGCGCCGTCGAGGACGCCGGCAAGGACTACGGCACGCCCGGCGAGGGCGTCGACTGCACGGGCCCGTTCGCGTTCTCCCGCTGGGACAAGGGCCAGTCGCTCACCCTGAAGCGGTTCGACGGCTACTGGGACGCGGAGCGCAAGGCGAAGGCCGGCGAGCTGAAGTTCGTCTTCATCCAGGACGCGACGGCGCGGATCAACGCCCTGCTCTCGGGCGCCGCCGACGGGGCCTACGCGCCGCCGCCGGCCGGGATCGCCAAGCTCGAGCGCAGCGGGGTGGGGACCCTCTCCCGCGGCCCGCAGACGTCGACCATGAACTGGATCGTGGCCGACCTGGAGGGACCGCTCGCCGACAAGCGGATCCGCCGGGCGCTGTCGCTGGCCATCGACCGCGAGGGCTTCCTCAAGGCCGCCCTCAACGGGTTCGGCGAGCCGTCGCGCGCGGTGGCGTCCAAGCTGACCTGGGGCGGCGAGGCGCGCGACGTCTACGCCAAGGCGTGGGACGCGCTGCCCGCCGCCGAGCAGGACGTCGAGCAGGCCAAGCGGCTCGTCGAGGAGGCCGGCGCGCCGTCGGAGGCGATCGTGGTGGCCGTGAACTCCGGCGACCCCGTGCAGCAGGTGATCGCCAACGAGACGCAGGCCGCCGGCGAGCGGATCGGGCTCACGGTCAAGACGAAGCCCGTCCCCGCCGACGCCTACGGCGCGCTCTTCGGCGACGCCAAGGCCCGCAAGGGCGTCGACCTGTTCTGGACGATCTGGTACGCCGACATCGCCGACCCGCTCCAGATCTACCAGAACTGGGAGAGCGAGTCGTTCGCGAACTACGGGGGCTGGAAGGACCCGACCTACGACAAGACGATCGCCGCCGCGCTACGGGAGCAGGATCCGGTCAAGCGCGCCGGGATGGTCGTGCAGGCGCAGGCGAAGGTCTCCGACGAGCTGCCCTGGATCCCGGTCGCGCAGGTGCCCAACTCCGTGTTCATGAACAAGCGGATCACGGGCGCCCCCGCCTCCAACGCGTACCTGTACTACCCCTGGGGCGCCCAGATCGGCAGCCGCTGAGGTCGACGGGTGCTCCGCTTCCTGATCGGGCGCGTGCTGGCCATCGCCGGCACGCTGCTCGCCACCTCCGTCCTGGTGTTCGGCTCGGTGCACCTCGCCCCGGGCGACCCTGAGAGCTTCCTGCTCCGCGGCCGCCCGACGTCGCCCGAGGCGGTCGCGGCGGTGCGCGCGCAGTACCACCTCGACGACTCGCTGCCGTCGCAGTACGGGCAGTGGCTCGGCGGGGTGGTCCGGGGGGACTTCGGGCGCTCGCTGCAGTTCCGCCAGGAGGTGCGCGGGCTCGTGGCCAACCGGCTGCCGACCACCGCGCTGCTGATCGGCTACGCGTCGCTGCTGATGCTCGCCTTCGGGGTGGCGCTGGGGGTCGCCGCCGCGCTGCGGCCCGGCGCGGTGGACCGCGCGATCCTCCTCGCCACCACCACGGCCACCGCCACGCCGTCCTTCGTGGCGGCGATCATCCTCATCTCCGTCTTCTCAATCCGCCTGGGGTGGTTCCCGGCCTTCGGCAACGGGGAGGGGCTCGGCGACCGGCTGTACCACATGACCCTGCCGGCGCTCGCCCTGGCGCTGTCGTTGATCGGGCTGCTGGCCCGGGTCACCCGCTCGGCCACGCTCGAGGAGCTCGGGCGCGAGCACGTCGAGGTCGCGCGCTCGCGTGGGATACCCGAGCGGCTCGTGGTGCGCCGCCACGTGCTGCGCAACGCCCTGGGGCCGATCGTCACGGTGGCCGGCGTGGTGGTCTCGACCCTGCTGGTGACCACCGTGATCGTGGAGACGGCGTTCGGCCTGTCGGGGGTGGGCTCGCTGCTCGTGCAGGCGGTGACCGCGCAGGACTTCCCCGTCGTCCAAGCGATCTGCCTGATCATCGTCGCGGCGTTCGTGCTGACCAACCTGGTCGTCGACCTCTGCTACCCGCTCATCGACCCGCGGGTCCGGCTCGGCGGGGAGCGCGGCGCATGAGCACGGTCGGCGCCGCCGGTGCCCAGCTTCCCCTGCAACGCCGGCGCGGACTGCGCCGGGGCGGCGTCGGGGGCGGCGGCCCGCTGTTCACCGGCGCCATCGCCATCCTGATCGCCCTGGTCGCCGCCGCGGTGCTCGCGCCGCTGATCGCCCCGGCCAACCCGAACGAGGTCTCGCTGGGCGACACGCTCGCCCCGGTGAGCCCCGATCACCTGCTCGGCGCGGACGAGTCGGGCCGCGACGTCCTCTCGCGGGTCATCCACGGCGCCCGCACGAGCCTGCTCGGCCCGCTCGGCGTGGTCGCGATCTCCACCCTGCTCGGGGCCGCGCTGGGCATCGTGGCCGCCTGGCGGGGCGGATGGGTCGACGCCGCGCTCTCGCGCGCGCTCGAGCTCGTGTTCGCCTTCCCGGGCCTGCTCGTGGCCATCCTGGTCGTGGCCGTCCTCGGCCCCGGGCTCACCGCGCCGGTGCTCGCCATGGCGGTCGCCTACACCCCGTACATCGCCCGGGTGACCCGGAGCGTCGCCCTGCAGGAGCAGGCGCGCCCGTACATCTCCGCCTACCGGGTCCAGGGCTTCTCGGCGTGGGCCATCTGCCTGCGCCACCTCGGCCCCAACATCGCGCCGATGGTCCTCGCCCAGGCGACGCTGAACTTCGGCTACGCGCTGATGGACCTCGCCGCGCTCTCCTACCTCGGGCTCGGCGTCCAGCCGCCGACGCCGGACTGGGGGACGATGGTCAACGAGGGGCAGGACTCGCTGCTCGAGGGCGTGCTGCTCCCGTCGCTCGCCCCGGGCATCGCCATCGTCCTGGCGGTCGTGGCGTTCAACGTCGTCGGCGAGGGCATCGCCGACCGGGTGGCTCGGAGGGAGCGATGACCGCCCTGCTGCGCATCGAGGCGCTCTCGGTGGCGCTGACCTCGGGCACGGCCGCGCGACCGATCCTGGACCGCGTCTCGCTGCACGTCGACCAGGGCGAGACGGTCGGCCTCGTCGGCGAGTCGGGGAGCGGCAAGTCGGTCACCGCGCGCAGCGCGCTCGGCCTGTTCCCCGCCCAGGCCGACCGGACGGGCACGGTCTGCGTCGACGGCGAGGACGTGCTGGCCATGCGGCCGGCCGAGCTGCGCGAGCACCGCAGCCGGCGCGCCGCGATGGTCTTCCAGGACCCGCGGGCGTCGATCAACCCCGCCCGCCGCATCGGCGACTTCCTGGCCGAAGGGCTGCGGACGAACCTCGGCCACAGCGCGCGGGCGGCCCGCGGGCGGGCCGAGGAGCTGCTCGAGCAGGTCGGCTTCCCCCGGCCCGCGGAGCTGCTGCGGCGCTACCCGCATGAGCTCTCGGGCGGCATGCTGCAGCGGGTGATGATCGCGGGCGCGCTCGCCGGGCGCCCGAAGCTGCTGCTCGCCGACGAGCCCACCACCGCGCTCGACGTCACCACCCAGGCCGAGGTCATCGCGATCCTCATGGCGCTGCGCGCCGAGCACGACCTCGGGCTCCTGTTCGTGACCCACGACCTCGAGCTCGCCGCGGCCATCTGCGACCGCGTCTACGTCCTCTACGCGGGCCGCGTGGTGGAGACCCAGCCGGCCGCCGCGCTCTTCCGGCGGCCGCTGCATCCCTACACCGCGGGGCTGCTCGCCTCCACGCCGAGTCTGGCGCCGGGCGCCGCGCCGCTGCAGGCCATCCCCGGGCGGCCCGTCGGGCTCGACGAGGCGCCCGACGCCCTGCCCCGCCCGCTCGTCGAAG
>CALMNS010000177.1 GCA_937871635.1 uncultured Solirubrobacter sp. | reverse complement strand
ACCTCGCCCCGGGCCCGGAGCGCCAGCGCGCCGGCGGCCAGGCCGTCGGCGTCCGTGTGCGGGACGACCGCCCGGGCGCCGAGCAGCGATTCGCGGGCGGCGCTCAGCACTTGGGCCCGATGAAGCGGTCGAGCCTGGCCACCGAGTCCCGCTTCGCGACGGAGATGTGCCACTGGCCCCACCGCCGCCACTCGACGCCGATCGAGTCGCACGCGGCGGTGAAGATGTCCTTGATGTCCTGCGACCGGTTCGAGAACTGGTAGCGCGGATAGGCGTAGTCGCGGCCTTTGACGGTCACCTTGTTCAGTCCGCGCCAGCCGTCGGAATGGATGAGCCCACGGATCAGCGGCTCGGGGCGCTCGCGCACGATGTCCCGCTGCCAGCCGGCGAGGACGATCGGGCGATGGTGCTTGCGGCCGGGCCCGTGCTGGGGGAAGAGGCAGGGCCACTGCTTCCAGTAGGAGACGATCTCGACGCACGCGGTGCGCCTTCGCTGGACTGACGGAGGTCGCCAGCGGACGTCCTCGATCGCGGCGCAGCACTGGTCGATGATGCCGGTGTAGCGCTCGTCCATCGCGATCCTGATGCTCGTGCTCGCGGCCGTCTTGGCGAGCCATCCATCGCCGAGGTAGATGCCGAGCAGGTAGGCGTAGGAGTCGCTGGCCGACAGCTGACGAGGATCGTGGACGGGTTGACCGCAGGCGGAGCAGACCCCGACGCCACCTAGATCCCGAGCGGCGACGGTCCCGGCTGGGTCGACTGACGGCATGAGGAGAACGTACGTTCGACCGCGGACAGAAGCGTGCATCCCTAAACTGCAGCCGAGCAGACGCGTGGGGGACTGGTCCAACGGCTACGACGTCGGTCTCCAAAACCGAAGATCGAGGTTCGATTCCTCGGTCCCCCGCCTCTGAGACACTGCCTGCGCGTGCCCTCGCGGATCTTCTCCCTCGACGCGCTCGCCGGCCGGGTCGTCCTCATCACGGGCGGCGGGACGGGTCTGGGGCGGGCGGCGGCGGTGGAGCTCGCGGCGTGCGGTGCGCGGGTCGTCATCTCCGGACGCCGCGCGGAGGTGCTCGACGAGGCGCTCAGCGTGATCGGCGGTCGGGCCGAGCGGGTGGTGGGCGACGTCCGGGTGCCGGAGGACGCCGAGCGGATGGTCGACCACGCGCTCGACCGCTTCGGCCGGCTCGACGTGCTGGTCAACAACGCCGGCGGGCAGTACTTCGTCCCCGCCGAGGGCATCGCCGCGAAGGGCTGGCGGGCGGTCATGGGCCTGAACGTGGGCGGCACCGAGCTGATGACGCGGGTGGCGGTGGAGCGGGCGATGCGGCCCTCCGGCTCGGGCGGCACGGTGATCGACGTCACCCTCTCGCCCCACCACGGCCTGCCCGGGATGACCCACTCGAGCGCCGCCCGGGCCGCGGTCGAGGGCTACGTCCGCGCGCAGGCCGACGCCTGGGCGGAGGACCGCATCGCGGTGATCGGGGTCGCGGCGGGCCACTACGACACGGCCTCGCTGCGCAAGTACCCCGAGGCGGTCTGGCGCGGGGCGGCGCGGACGGTGCCGCTGCAGCGTCTCGGGCGCGAGGAGGAGCACGCTTGGCTCGTGGCGCTCGCAGCCTCGTCGTTCGGGGCCCGGCTCTCCGGCGCGGTCCTGACCCTCGACGGCGCGCGCGACAACTGGTTCGGGCCGTGGCCGCCGGGCGAGATCGCCGATCCGGACGGCACGGTGCCGACCGAGTCGCGTCGCGGAGACGGATAGGCGATGTGCTCGACGCGCCGGGCCCTGCCCGTGGCGGTGGGGCGTGCCCTCCGCACGGAGGGCGAAGGCCGCGCCGCCGGTACGGCGTCGGCCCCCGACGAAACCCAAGGCCCGGACCGCCCGGCGCGTCGAGTTGTGGTGCTGTGCCCTCTTGCCAATAGGCCGCCAGAGGCGAGTGTCAACCCCCGTCTCAGCGGGCCGGCACCTCCTGCGGGACAAGCGCCTCGAGCGGGGAGGCCAGGGGATCGGTCACCCAGGCAGGCGTCTCCGCCGCCTCGCCTGCGACGGCCGGGGCCGCCGGGGCGCCGGCGCCGTCCGTTCCCAGCGAGAGGTCGAGGGACGCGAGGTCGGGCGCCGCGATCAACGACAGCAGCAGCATCATCGCGAGCGCCATCATCCCGATCGCCATCACCTGACGCGGATGAAGCGGTGCCCAGCGCATCGATCACCTCCACAGGCCGGCCAACGATTCCGCCACTGTCAATACGCCGGAGGCCTCGCCGCGTCAACCGGAGCGGTCGGCCTGCGCCCCGGATCCCTCCGCGCCGGCGGCCGCGCTGGCCAGCTTGGCCAGCGCCCGGCGCTCGATCTGCCGGACGCGCTCCCCGCTGAGGCCGAGCTCGCCGCCGACCTCGCGCAGCGACCGCTCGCGCCCGTCGAGGCCGTAGCGGGCCCGCAGGACGTCGCGCTCGCGGTGCGACAGCCCCGCGAGCATGGTGTGCAGCTGCTGCACCTCGATGCTGTCGAGCACCTGTCCGTACGCGTCCTCGGCGAGCGGATCGACGAGCAGGTCGCCGAACGTCCCGATCGCTCCCTCCTCTCCCGGCACCGGCTCGTCGATCGAGCGGGGCGCCCGCTCGGCGGCGAGCAGGTCGTCGACCTGGCGCCGGCTCAAGCCCGTGCGCTCGGCGAGCTCGGCGCCGGACGGCTCGCGCCCGCGCTCCCGCAGCGACTCGCGGTGCGCGTCCTTCATCCGGGCCAGGTGACGCAGGGCGCGATCGGACAGCGCCACCGGCCGGGTGAGGTCGGCGACGAGCTGCTGCATCGCCTGACGCACCCACCACGACGCATACGCCCAGAACGGGGTGCCGCGCGCCGGGTCGAAGCCCTCGAGCGCGCGCAGCAGCCCGACGACGCCCTCCTGAAGGAGCTCGAGGCGCTCGACGTAGCCCGGACGGTACGTGCGCGCCACGGACGAGATGAGCGGCAGGAAGGTGTCCACGAGCTGCGCCTTCGCTCCCGGCTCGCCGGCCTTGGCGCGAAGCACGAGCTCGCGCTCGGTCGCGACGGGCAACGGCGTCCGCCGCTCGACCGATTCCACGTAGGCGCCCGACGCCTCGGTCCGGGCCGGCGCCGGGTGGCCCAGCGCTCGCGCGAGATCGCGATCCAGGCGCTGGCCGCGCGAGATCTCCGCGGTCAGGGCGTCGGGCTCGCCGTCCTCGGGCCGCGTCTCGGGTTCCTGGGGCTCCTGGTGCGACATGGAAGGATTGACAAGCACTCGCAGCGGCCTACTTCAAGCACTGGAGGCGCGAGCACACCGCCTTCAGTGGAGAGACCCGACAAGACCTAGCAGAGGAGGTGGAGTCATGTTCTGGACCGATCCCTTCGCCCCGTTCACCGCTCAGGTCAACCGCGCCGCCTTCCTCCCCGCCGCGGACGTGACCGTCAGCGACGGTGACATGGTGCTCACCATGGACCTGCCCGGCCTGACGGCCGAGGACCTCGAGATCGAGTTCGTCGGCGGCTACCTGTCCGTGCGCGGCGAGCGCAAGCGCCCCGCGGTCGCGGAGGGCAACCGTCTCGCCCACACGGAGCGCGCGTTCGGCCGGTTCGAGCGCCGGATCAAGCTCCCCGAGGGCGTCGACGTCGACAAGGTCACGGCGAGCATGGACAACGGCGTGCTCTCGCTCATCGTGCCGAAGCCCGAGCGCATGGTCCCGCGGACCATCGCCATCACCACGGGCGACGAGCAGCGCCAGCTCGAGACGTCCGCCACCTGAGCGACCCACGCTCACCCACCGGCGAGCGCCCCGGCGGACCTAGGCGGCGAGTGCCGCCGCGGGGCGCTCGACCGCCGCCGGGACGAGCGCGAAGGCGATCGTCCCCGTGTCGACCCGGACCGTCGC
>CALMNS010000176.1 GCA_937871635.1 uncultured Solirubrobacter sp. | reverse complement strand
CTCGAGGCCTGCATCCTCGTGGCCCGCGCCCGGGCCGCCGAGCCGGGCGGCCCGGCCCTCGTGCACCCCTACGACGATCCGGAGATCGTCGCGGGCCAGGGCTCGCTGGGGCTCGAGCTGCTCGAGGACGTCCCCGACCTGGCCAAGGTCGTCGTGCCGCTCGGGGGCGGCGGTCTCTGCGCGGGGATCGCGCTGGCGGTCAAGGCCGCGCGCCCCGAGGTCGAGGTCGTCGGCGTCCAGGTCGCGGCGTGCGCCCCTTACCTCGAGTCGCTGCGGCGCGGCGAGGTCGTCCCCGCCGAGTCGAGCCTGACCATCGCCGACGGGATCGCGGTCAAGGCGCCCGGCGTGGTCACCCTGCCGCTGATCGCCGAGCTCGTCGACGACGTGGTCACCGTCGGGGAGGAGGCCACCGCCGAGGCGATGGTGCTGCTGCTCGAGCGGGCGAAGCTCGTGGTGGAGGGCGCCGGGGCGGTCGGGGTCGCCGCCCTGCTCGGCGGCCAGGTCCCCCCGGCCGCCCGCGGCACCACGATTGCCGTCCTCTCCGGCGGCAACGTCGACGCCAACCTGCTCGCCGCGGTGGCCCGTCGCCACGAGACGGAGGTCGGGCGGCGGCTCGCCCTGTTCACCCGGGTCGCCGACCGGCCGGGCGCCCTCGCCGCGCTGCTCGCTTGCGTGGCCGACGCGGGCGGCAACGTCGTCCAGGTCTCCCACGTCCGCGAGGGCGTGGATCTCCACGTGCGCGAGACGGGCGTCGACCTCGTGCTCGAGACGCGCGGGGCCGAGCACGCCGACCGGGTGCTCGCGGCGCTCGCCGCGGCGGGCTACGTGGCGGAGCTCGCCCACCCGCGATAGCGTTCCCGGCCGGTCGGCAAGGGGGGAGACGGCATGGGAAGCAGGGCACGTTCGATCGCGATCTGGTCGGTGGTGGCGCTCGTCGGCGCCGTCGCCTGGGGCGTCGTCGCCCTCGTCCGCGGTGAGGAGATCTCGGCGGCGTGGCTCGTGGCCGCGGCGCTCGGCTCCTACGCGATCGCCTACCGCTTCTACGCGCGCTTCATCGTCCGCCGGGTGCTCGAGGTCGACGACCGCCGGGCGACCCCGGCCGAGCGGCTCGACAACGGCGTCGACTACCAGCCCACCGACCGCCGGGTCCTCTTCGGCCACCACTTCGCCGCCATCGCCGGGGCGGGCCCGCTCGTCGGCCCGGTTCTCGCCGCCCAGATGGGCTACCTGCCCGGCACGATCTGGATCGTCGTGGGCGTCATCTTCGCCGGCGCGGTCCAGGACATGACGATCCTGTTCTTCTCCATGCGCCGCGACGGCAAGTCGCTCGGCCAGATGGCCCGGGAGGAGATCGGCCCGGTCGGCGGCGTGGCCGCGCTGCTGGCCGTCTTCTCGATCATGGTCATCCTCCTCGCGGTCCTCGCCCTCGTGGTGGTCAACGCGCTGGCCGACTCGCCGTGGGGGACCTTCTCGATCGCGATGACCATCCCGATCGCCTTCCTGATGGGCTTCTACCTGCGAGTCATACGCCCCGGCCGGGTGATCGAGACGACGGCGATCGGCGTGGCGCTGCTCCTTCTGGCGATCGTCGGCGGCGGCATCGTCGAGGAGTCCGGCGGCGCGCTGGCCGACGCCTTCACGCTCGATCCCGAGACCCTCGCCTTCTGCCTGATCGCCTACGGCTTCGCGGCCTCGGTGCTGCCCGTCTGGATGCTGCTGGCCCCGCGCGACTACCTCTCGACGTTCATGAAGATCGGGACGATCGTCCTGCTGGCGATCGGGATCCTCGTCACCCTCCCGGTGCTCCAGAACGAGCCCGTGACCAAGTTCGCCTCCTCGGGCGAGGGCCCGGTCTTCGCCGGGTCCCTGTTCCCGTTCGTCTTCATCACCATCGCCTGCGGGGCGCTGTCGGGCTTCCACTCGCTCATCGCGTCGGGCACGACGCCGAAGATGATCCAGAAGGAGTCCCAGGTCAGGACGATCGGCTACGGCGCGATGCTGATGGAGTCCTTCGTGGCGGTGATGGCGATCATCGCCGCCTCCATCCTCGAGCCCGGGCTCTACTACGCGGTCAACGCGCCGGCGGGCGTGGTGGGGGACTCGGTGCAGTCGGCCTCCCAGGCGGTCAACGAGCTCGGCTTCGCGATCAGCCCCGAGGCGCTGCAGCGCGCCGCGGCGGAGGTCGAGGAGGAGTCGATCATCGCCCGCACGGGCGGCGCGCCGACCCTCGCGCTGGGGATGGCGGAGATCTTCGCCGGCGCCACCGGCGGCGCGAAGGCCTTCTGGTACCACTTCGCGATCATGTTCGAGGCCCTGTTCATCCTCACCACGGTGGACGCGGGCACGCGGGTCGGGCGCTTCATGCTCCAGGACACGCTCGGCAACGTCTGGAAGCCGATCGGGCGGGTGAGCTGGAAGCCGGGGGTCTACCTGACCAGCGCGATCGTGGTCGCGGCCTGGGGCTACTTCCTCTACGCGGGGGTCACCGACCCGCTCGGCGGGATCAACCAGCTGTTCCCCCTGTTCGGGATCGCCAACCAGCTGCTCGCCGCCGTGGCCCTGACCGTCGCCACCACGCTGCTGATCAAGGCGGGCAAGCTCAAGTGGGCGTGGGTGACGGCCGTGCCGCTGGCCTTCGACCTCGCGGTGACGCTCACCGCGAGCTACCAGAAGGTCTTCTCCGGCAACCCGAGGCTCGGCTTCTTCGCCCAGCGCGACGCCTTCAGCGACGCGCGCGACCAGGGCGAGGTGCTGGCGCCCGCCCAGACGGCGGCCGACATGGACAAGGTGGTGACCAACTCGACGGTCGACGGCATCCTCGCCGCGCTGTTCGCGGTCCTCATCATCGTCGTGGTGCTCGACGCCGCGCGCGTGTGGGTGCGGACGATCCGGGCCCAGCGGGCGGCCCGCCCGGTGACCACCACGGAGGCGGAGTTCGTCGAGTCCGAGCTCTTCGCCCCCGCCGGGCTGATCGCCACGCCCGCCGAGCGAGAGCGCGAGCGCGAGCTCGTGGGGGCCGGCTCGTGACGGTGCGCGACGCGCTGCGCGGGGTGGCCTGGTACCTGCGCGAGGTGTCGGGCGAGACGGGCTACGAGCGCTACGTCGCCCACGTCCGGCGCGAGCACCCGGACGCGGCGGTGATGTCGCGGCGCGACTTCGAGCGCCGGCGCGCGGATGACCGCGACGCGAACCCGCGGGCGCGGTGCTGCTAGGGGGGAGCGCCTAGGGCAGCAGCCCGGCGAGGACGCGCTCGGTCCCGCGCAGGTGCTCGGCGACCTCGGCGGCCGCCCGGGGCCCGTCGCCGCGGCGGACCGCGGCGAGGATCCGCGCGTGCTGCGCGTTGGAGGAGGCGAGCACCTCGGGCGGGTGGGCGATGCGCGAGATCAACCCGGTCATCTCGCCCTGCGCCTCGGTCATGGCCGCGACGAGGCGGCCGCTGCCGGTCGCCTCCGCGAGCCCGACGTGCAGCCGGACGTCCGCCTGGCGGAAGGCCGGGAAGTGCTCGAGCCGCTCGGCCATCGCCGCCACCAGGCCGTCGAGCGCGTCGAGCGCCTCGGCTGGCGCGCGCTCGGCGGCCACGATGGCCACGCCGACCTCGACCGCCAGGCGCACGTCGCAGGTCTCGCGCCAGTTGGCGAGCCGGCGAGGCGACTCTTCGCCCGGCGGCGGGAGCTCGTCGGCCACGAACGTCCCGCCCCCGCGCCCGCGCACGGCGCGCAGGTGGCCGCTGCGCACGAGGGCGGAGAGCGCCTGGCGCAGCGTGGAGCGCGAGACGCCCAGCCGGGCGCAGAGCTCGCGCTCGGCCGGCAACCTCGCCCCGGGCTCGAGCAGCCCGAGCTTGATCGCCGTGCCCAGGCGCTCGAGGGTCTCCTCGAACGCCGTGTGGGACTCGACCGGGGCGAAGACGTCGGCCGGCGCGGCGGGCGGCGTCACCCGATGACGAAGCTCACGTTCTGGCCGCCGATGGTGCCGCGGACCCGGTCGCCGCGACCCGCGGTGAGCACGCCCGTGATCCCGCCGGGCGCCTCGACCGTGAGGCGACCCGTGCGCAAGCCCAGCGTGCCGCTGATCCGCACGCCGCGGACGACCTCGTACTCGCGCAGGCTGGCCGTCGCGCGGCTGGCACGCCCGCCGAACCGCAAGGTCGCCGCGCCGCCGCGCAGCCCGGGCG
>CALMNS010000175.1 GCA_937871635.1 uncultured Solirubrobacter sp. | reverse complement strand
GGTACTCCGACTCGACCCCGCGGGCGGCCAGGGCCTCGAGGCCGGCGGCCCGCATGGCGGCGTCGATGTCGGCGTCCGTGGCCCCCGGCCGCCCGTGGGCGACGGCCTCGCGCACCGTGGCGTCGGGCAGCAGCGTGTCCTGCAGCAGCAGTCCGACCGCCTCGCGCACGGAGTGCAGCGTCGCGTCGCGCAGGTCGTGCCCGTCGAGGCGAACGGTGCCCGTCTCCGGGTCGGCGAAGCGGATCAGCAGCCGGGCGAGCGTCGACTTGCCCGCGCCGCTGGCCCCGGTGAGGGCGACGATCTCCCCCGGCGCCACGACGAGCGACACGTCGCGCAGAGCGGGGCGCTCGGCGCCCGCGTGCCGGTAGGTGACGTGCTCGAGCGCGACCCGCCCGTGCACCGGGGCGGGGAGGGGGCGGGCGTGCGGGGCGTCGGCGACCGTCGGGCGCTCCTCGAGCAGCTCGATGACCCGCTCGGCGCCCGCCGCGGCGGCGAACAGGTCCTGCGAGAGCTGGCCGAGCGACCGGACGGGCGAGTAGAGCTGGGCGAGGTAGGTGACGAAGACGAGCAGCCCGCCGAGGGTCAGGTCCCCGGAGCTCAGCGCCCAGACCCCGAGCCCGAGCACCGCCATCGCTCCGGCCAGCTCGATGAGGTCGACCAGCGGGCCGAAGAGCGCCCGGATCCGCGTCGAGGCGAGCTCGGCGTCCATGATCGCCGCGTTCTCGGCGCGGAAGCGGTCGACTTCGGCGTCCTCGCGGTTGAGGCTCTGGGTGAGCGGGGCCAGGGCGATCGTCTCCTCGGCCACCGCGCTGAGCGATCCCGACCGGCGGCGCTTCTCGCGCGCGGCGTGGCGGACGAGGCCGCCGAAGCGGCGGGCGGCGAGGTAGAACAGCGGCACGACCACGAGCGCGGCCAGCGTGAGCTTCCAGGACAGGAGGAAGAGCGCGCCGCCGAAGAAGAGGATGCGCGCCACGGAGGAGACGCCCTCGCCGATCCCCGACAGCAGGAACCGCTCGATGGCCCCGACGTCGGAGGTCAGCCGGGAGAGGACGTCGCCCGACCGGCGGCGGGCCAGCGCGTCGGGATCGAGCCGCGAGACGTGGCCGAACACCTTCGCGCGGAGGTCGAGCAGGAAGCGCTCGCCCACCCAGGTGGCCAGGTACTCGTCCGCGAAGGAGAGCAGGCCGCCCAGCACCGCGAGCCCGAGGTAGGCGAGCGCGAGCGGGAGGAGGGCGGCGACGTCCTGCGGGACGAGGACGTCGTCGACGACGAGCTTGAAGAGCCAGATCTCGAGGGTGTCGAGCGCGGGGACGAGGACGAGGCAGAGCAGGCCCAGCAGGAGCCGCCCGCGGTAGGGCCGCAGCAGCGGCCAAAAGCGGCGCGCGATGGCCAGCGCCGCGACGGGCGGGGCCTGCGCGACGAGCCCGGAGTCGGCGGCGGAGGGGGCGAGGAAGGCGTCGAGGCGAGAGCGAGGCATGGAGGAGGCGAAGCGGGTGCGGCGACCGGGCGCCGTGCACGCCGGGGGGCGTGCCCGGCGCCGGTCCGAGCGGCTACGTGTTCGAGTTGCGGCGGCGGCGCCGGATCCGGGAGCGCTTGCGGCGCCGGCGCCGGGGGCGGCCGGTGTTGGAGTCGGAGTTGCCCGCGCTCTTGGCGCGGACCGCGGGAGTGACCTTGCTGAACTTCATGAGGGAACCTCCTCGGGTCGGTGGAACGACTGGACGAAAAAGCACGGTTCCGGGCCACGGTGAGACCCACGTGAGCCGTCGATGAGATCATCCTCATGGCCCGGACGGCGGCTGCCACCTGGAGAACGGGCGGCGCTCACGCGTCGCCTTGGTTTCGGCCGCCAGCACGGCGACGACGAGATAGACCGCCCCGCCGGCGGCAAACAGCGTCGCGTGGTCGGCGAGGACCGAACCGGCGGCGTAGAGCGCGTAGACGGCGAGCACGAGGACCTCGGTCAGCAGGCCGGCCATCGAGGTCACCGTGGAGCGCGCGTCGCCCTCGATGGCGTCCTGGAGCCGGGCGTCGGCGACCACGGTGACCGCCTGGAAGGCGCCGAAGGCCAGCGCGATGAGCGCGAAGCCGGCCGGCGCCAGCGCGTGCTGCTGGACGAACTGAACCACCGG
>CALMNS010000174.1 GCA_937871635.1 uncultured Solirubrobacter sp. | reverse complement strand
CCCCGGCCCTTGCCGAGGTCGCCGACCGGAGCCCGAACCGCTCCGTCGACGTCATCGTCACCGCCGACTCCGGCTTCGACGCCGCGTCGCTCGTGCGCGCCGCGGGCGCCGCGCCGGGCGAGTCGCTCAAGCTGGTCAACGGCGTGCAGACCCGGGTGTCCGCCGCGGAGGCCGCGGCGTTGGCCGACCGGCCTGGCGTCCACGCGGTCACCGTCAACGGCGCGGTCGAGTCGCAGGGCTACGACGGCGGCCTGGACAAGGACCGCCTCGCCACGGCCTACAACCAGTCCATCGGCTCGGACAACGTCTGGTTCAACAACGGCGGCACCACGGGCCAAGGCGTCGGCGTGGCGGTCATCGACACCGGCATCGCCGGCGATCACCAGGACTTCCGACGCTCGGCGAGCGACCCGACGTCGCGGGTGATCGCCAACGCGGTGGTGCACCCCGAGGCGACCACGCCGGGCGACACGGTCGGCCACGGCACCCACGTGGCGGGACTCATCGCCGGCAACGGCTCCACCCGCCCGCTCTCGAACCCGCTCGACGGCAAGTTCGCCGGCGTGGCCCCGGGGGCGAACCTGATCAACGTCAAGGTGTCCGGCGAGCAGGGCCAGACCACAGTGGCCGACGTCATCAACGGCCTGCAGTTCGTGGTGGACAAGAAGCGCGACTTCAACATCAAGGTCGCCAACCTGTCGCTCGCCTCAACCGTCGCGCAGTCCTACAAGATCGACCCGCTGGCCGCCGCGGCCGAGCAGGCGTGGTTCGCCGGTGTCACCGTAGTGGCCGCCTCGGGCAACAACGGCCCGGGCTCGGTCAACTTCGCGCCAGGCAATGACCCCCACGTGATCTCCGTCGGCGCCGTCGACGACAAGGCCACGAAGGACCTTGGCGACGACTCCATCCCGGGCTGGTCGAGCTCGGGCCGCACCCAGGACGGCCACCTCAAGCCGGACGTGATGGCGCCCGGCGCCAAGCTCGTCGCCCCGCTGGCGCCCGGCGCGCGATACGCCGCCGAGAGTCCCGGCAGCGTCGTGGACCGCGAGTACATCCGGCTGGGCGGCACGTCGATGGCCGCCGCGGTCGCCTCGGGCAGCGTGGCGCTGCTCGCCCAGGTCAACCCGGCCTGGACCCCGGACCAGATCAAGGCCGCGCTGCTGAGCAAGGACCGCGACGTCCCCGGCGTGGGCACCGAGATCGCCATCGACGACGCCCGGGGAGCGTCCGGCGCTGACCTCGTGACCAATCGCGGGCTCATCCCGAGCACGCTGATCGACCCGACCACGAAGCGGGTCGACCTGGCCCGCGCTCGCTGGTCGGGCCTCGAGTGGCACCAGGCGACGGACTCGCTCCGGGCCCGATGGAGCGCCACGAGCTTCGTGTGCTCGTGCGCGAAGATCCTCGACCTCGATCCCGCGGATCCGCTGCGGGCTCGCTGGAGCGGTGCGGACCCGACCCGCGCCCGGTGGAGCGGTGTCGACTCGGCCCGCGCCCGGTGGAGCTCGGTCGACTACGCCACCAGCTTCGCCCGCTGAGAAAGGTCGCCGGCGAGCGCTCGCGCGCTCGCCGGCCGAAGTCTCGAAGCACGTGATACCCGACGAGATGCTCGGACGGAGCTTCGGGATCAGGGACTCGGATAGTGGAGTGCCGGCGAGCGCAGGGCGGCGTACACGCGGGTGGTCTGGCGCGCGACGTCGGCCCAGTCGAAGCGCAGGACGTGCTCGGACGCCTCGAGGACGAGGCGGTCGCGCAGGGCGTCGTCGGAGAGCACCCGCTCGATCATCCGGCCGAGCGAGGCGGCGTCGCGCGAGCGGAAGCGCAGCCCCACCTCGGGCGGCACCACCTCCCGCAGCCCGCCCGTGTCGGCCACGATGCACGGGCAGCCGCTGGCCATCGCCTCGAGGGCGACGAGGCCGAAGGGCTCGTAGATCGAGGGGACCACGGTGAGGTCGGCGATCCGGTAGAGCGAGTGCAGGACGTCGTCGCCGATCCACCCCTCGAAGGTGCCCCGGCCGTCGATCCCCAGCCGCCGTGCCTGGGCGCGCAGCTCGGCCTCGTGGGTGCCCGACCCGGCGACGAGGAAGCGGACGCCCTCGACGCGCTCCATCACCCCGCCCGGACCCCCCAGGGCGTCGAGGGCGAGCTGGAAGCCCTTCTCGTAGACGAGGCGGCCCACGAGCAGCACGAGCTTCTCCCCCGGTGCCACGTAGCGGGCGCGGAGGGCCTCGAGGTCCCCGACGGGCTGCAGGTCGGAGGGGTCGATCCCGTTGGGGATCACGGTGGCGCGCGCCTCAGGAATGCCGAACACGTCGGCGACGTGGCCGCGCATGTAGTGCGAGCAGACCACCACCTGGTCCGCGCGGCGGGCCATCCAGGTCTCCACCCCATGGATGTGGGCCTGCGGGCTCGTGTCCACCCAGCCCTGATGGCGGCCGAACTCGGTGGCGTGGATCGTGGTCAGGTAGGGCAGGCCGAAGCGCTCGGCGAGCCGCGCCGAAGCGCTGGCCACGAGCCAGTCGTGCCCGTGGATCAGGTCGATCCCGAGGCGGTCGACGAGCTCCTCCCCCGCCTCGCGCATGTCGACGTTCATGCGCTCGACCCAGGCCACGAACCGGTCGAGGTCCTTGGGCCAGCTCGGCTCGCGGAGGCGATGCACGAAGACGCCGGCCCGCACCTCCTCCTCGGCGAGGCGATCGGCGGCGGTCGCCGGCAGCGAGCCGTTCCCCCGGGTGAGGACGTGCACCTCCACCTCCCCGCCGGCGGCCAGGCCCTCGGCGAGCTTGCGCACGTGACGGGCCAACCCGCCCTCGACGACCGGCGGGTACTCCCAGCTCAGGATGAGGACGCGGATCGCCGGCATGGCCCCACGCTCACCCTAGCCCGCCCCGATGAGTTCGCCGGCCCGCACCGGTCCTTCGTTCACGGGTCCTGCGAACGGGAGGGAGGAGACGCGATGTCGATCGAGCGAGTGACCTCGGCGGACGGCACGACGATCGCCTACGAGCGGCTCGGCGGCGGTGAGGGCCCGCCCATCGTCGTCGTGGGCGGCGCGACGTGCGACCGGGCGATGACCCGGCCGCTGGCCGAAGCGCTGGCGCGCCACGCCGGAGTGATCAACTACGACCGCCGGGGCCGGGGCGACAGCGCTGATCGCGCGCCGTACGCGATCGCCCGCGAGGTGGACGACCTCCGCGCCCTCCTCGACCGGACCGGGCCGGGCGCGTCGCTCTACGGCCACTCCTCCGGCGCCGGTCTCGTCCTGCAGGCGGCCGCCGCGGCGGGCCTCGGCGTCGCCCGGATCGTGCTCCACGACCCGCCCTACAACCTCCACGAGGAGGAGGAGTCGCGGCGCTACGCCCAGCGCCTGGAGGCGCTCCTCGCCCAGGGCCGGCGCGGCGACGCGATCGAGCTGTTCATGGCGAGCGCCGGCCTGCCCGCGGAGGCGATCGGCGACCTGCGCCGCGCGCCGGCCTGGGC
>CALMNS010000173.1 GCA_937871635.1 uncultured Solirubrobacter sp. | reverse complement strand
CTCTGCAACCTCGTCAACCCGGGTCGCGTCGTCGTCGGCGGCGACCTCGCCGCCGCCGGCGAGCTCCTCGTCGCGCCCTTGCGCGAGTCGCTGCGCCGCGGTGCGATCCGCTCCGCCGCCGACGACGTCGACGTCGTGGAAGGCACCTTGGGCGAGCGCGCCGAGGTCCTGGGTGCCGTCGCACTCGTGCTCCGCCGCGGCGCGCAACTGCTGCCACAGGTCCCGGCCGCGGGCATTCCGGGCTGACCGGGCCCGGCCGGCTCGCGCTCACCGACGGGTTGACGCTCGATGAGCCGGCGTCTTGCCGCCGTGACCGTTGCGGCGTTCGTGATGAGCGGCGCTGCGGTGACCGGCGGAGCGGTTGCCGCCGACACGCCGAGGTCGACCGCCGGTGTGGCGGTTCGCGCGCTCGTGGCTGCCTACGACCGCGGCGACGCCGGCCGCATCTGCCGGGCGAAGGGGCAGGACCCGGACCGCAGCGGGCGGTGCGCTCTTGAGAACCGCTGAGCGAAGTGCGAGTCGACGGGCAGGGCCGAGTGCTCGGCACCGGCACGAGTGACGCGCTTCGCTTCGGCGCCCTGGGCGGCAGCCTGGTGATCGTGCCGGGACGAGCATGGGCGGGGGAGCTGTCCGTCGACATCCAGAGCTTGTCAACCCAGCCGAGCGAGCCGCTGCTCGGGCGCCGTCCGCCGGTGGGTGACCCCGGGTCGCAGGCCCGGATCGCGCCGTGATCGCCGGACGATCGAGCGCGATGGGCTCGCCCCGCGGACCGAGCGAGGCCGGGGTCCCGTCGAAGCCATCAGGGCAGCGCAGCCGCCGTCTCCCGAGTGGCGAGACCCGGACTCGAACCGGGGACACCACGATTTTCAGTCGTGTGCTCTACCAACTGAGCTATCTCGCCGGACCCTGCGGGCGGGGAGGGTAGCGGTTTCCGACCCGCCGGTTTCCACGCCTGGGGCGGCTGGGCAGAGGCTCGTCGCACTGGAAACGAGCGGGAAGCGGATGACCATGGCGCCGTCGGGAAGCTACGGGCTGTACGGAAGCAGGACGAGCGGCAGCGTCGCCCGGGCGGCCATCGCCGAGCTGGTCGGCACTTTCATCCTCGTCTTCGCGGGCACGGCGGTGGCGGTCGCGGCGATCCTGGGGCGGATCACCGCGGGCGGCGGCTACGACTCGCTGGCCATCGCGCTGGCGTTCGGCCTCGCCCTCGCCGCCCTGGTCGGGGCGCTCGGGCACGTCTCCGGCGCGCACTTCAACCCCGCCGTGACGATCGCGCTGACCGCGACGGGCAAGTTCCCCTCCAAGTGGGCGGGGCCCTACGTCGTCGCCCAGCTGGTCGGCGCCCTGCTCGGGGCCGCCGCGACCTGGGTGAGCTACGGCGGGCCGGCGCGCACGGCGGCGAACCTCGCGGCCACCACGCCGCAGTCGGGCGTCACGGACCTGCGGGCGCTCGTAGTCGAGATCCTCGTGACCTTCATCCTCGTCTTCGTGATCATGGCCGTGGCCACCGACGACCGGGTGCCCAGTGCGGCGATCGCGCCCATCGCGGTCGGCTTCGCGCTCGCGATCGGCGTCTTCGTCGCCGGGCCGGTCTCCGGCGGGGCAGTGAACCCGGCCCGGGCGCTCGGGCCGATGCTCCTGGCCGGGACGTTCGAGGGCGTCTGGGTCTACGTGATCGGGCCGATCGTCGGCGCCCTCGCCGCGGCGTTCCTCTACGACCGCCTGCTGTCGGACGCCGAGCCGCCCGACGCGCCGGAGGAGAGCGACGACGGCCCGGCGACCGGCCGCGACGCGCGGTTCTCGGACGGCACCGGCGCCGTCCGCCGCACGCGCGCCTGACCTGACGCCTGACCCGCTACCCGCCGGCGGCCCAGGCCTCGAGCTGCGGCCGCGGGTCGACGGGGGTCGAGCCGGCCTCCCACCAGCCGCCGGGCCAGAGCTCGAAGTGGAGATGGGGGCCGGAGGAGCCGCCCGTGGAGCCCACCTCGGCGATCCGCTGGCCGGCGGCGACCGCGGTGCCCTGGGTCACCGTCAGCGACCCCTCGCGCAGGTGCATGTAGGCGTGGTCGCCGAGCCCGGGCGAGCGGATGACGAGGTAGTAGCCCGCTCCGGCGCGCTGGTAGGCGCGCCAGTGCACCGTCCCGGCGACCGGGGCCACCACCGGGGTGCCCTCGGCGGCGACGACGTCCTGGCCCTGGTGGCTGTGGCCGGGCCGGCCCGCGCCGAAGCGGGCGTCGTCCCCGCCGAAGGCGAACGGGCCCTGGACGGGGATGCGGCCGGCAGG
>CALMNS010000172.1 GCA_937871635.1 uncultured Solirubrobacter sp. | reverse complement strand
GGGCGGGACCGAGCGCCGCCGGGTCGTAGGGCCCGCCGGGCACCTGCTCGAGCGCGGAGGCCGCGAGCGGCGCGCGCTGGTGGGGCTCGACGTCGCGCACGCCGGCGAGCACGACCGCCGGCTCGGGGATCGCGGCGAAGCCGGGGATCGTCCCGCGCAGGTGCCGGTAGCCCGTGCCGGTGAGGATCCGCAGGCCCATCCCGTCGAAGAAGCCGAGGCTCTCGTCGGGCGAGTCGAAGTCGGGGTGGGCGTCGAACCAGACGACGCCGAGCCCCTCCGCACCGGCGCCCGCGGTCGTCCCCAGGCAGCTGTGCAGTTGCCGGCCAGGACGAGCGGGAACACCCCCGCCTCCGCCGCGGCCCGCACGCGGCGAGCGAGCCGGCGGTCGAGCTCGGCGACCCGGACGACCTCCGGCTCTCCCGGGTCGACGGGCTCGATCCGCTCGACGGCCTGCGCCCCGACCGCCTCCGCGAGGCCCAGGTCGAGCAGCCGCTCGGGACCGGCGCCCATCCCCACGCCGGGCAGGCCGTTGTGGAACGGGAGGGCGAGGACGCGCAGCGCGGGCACGGCCCAGGCTCCTAAGGGTAGATGGCGCGCAGGCGCGCCGCCTCGGCGACGCGCCGCACCGCCACCGTCAGCGCCGCGGTGCGCCAGTCGATGTCGCGCTCGCCCGCCGCGTCCCACACCTTGGCCAGCGCCGAGCGCATCTGGCGGCGCAGCCGCTCCTGGATCTCGATGGCGTCCCAGGAGTACTTCTGCTGGTCCTGAACCCACTCGAAGTAGGAGACGCAGACCCCGCCCGCGTTGGCCAGGACGTCGGGGACCACCTGGATCCCGCGGCCGGCGAGGATCCGGTCGGCCTCCGGCGTGGTCGGGCCGTTGGCGGCCTCGACGACCATCCGGCAGTCGAGCCGCGGGGCGTTCTCGACGGTGATCTGGCGCTCGAGCGCCGCCGGGATGAGAAGGTCGCAGCCGAGCTCGAGGACCGCGGAGCGGTCGATCTCGCGCAGCCCGCCGCCGGCGCCTTGGGCGTCGGCGAAGCCCGCCAGCCCGCCGTGCTCGGCGACCCACGCCCCCGCCGCCTCGACGTCGATGCCGTCCGGGCCCGCGATCCCGCCCGTGGCGTCCGAGAGCCCGACCACGGTGGCGCCGATCGCGAAGAGCTCGGAGGCGATGACCTCGCCGACGTTGCCGAAGCCCTGCACGACGACGCGCTGGTCGCGCAGCGTGGTGTCCAGGCGCTCCATCATCCCCTCGATCACGTAGACGACGCCCAGGCCGGTGGCCGGACGGCGCTCGGCGGTCCCGCCCAGGACGGGCGGCTTGCCCGTGACGATCTCCGGCACCGAGTGCCCGACCGACTGGGAGTAGGTGTCGTAGAACCAGGCCATCTCGCGCTCGCCCGTGCCCATGTCGGGCGCGGGGATGTCGCGGTCGGGCCCGATGACGGGGATGAGCTCGGCGGCGTAGCGGCGGGTGATGCGCTCGAGCTCGCCGACGGAGAGCTCGCGCGGCTGGCAGCGCACCCCGCCCTTGGCGCCGCCGTAGGGGAGCTCGAGGAGCGCGCACTTCCAGGTCATCCACATGGCCAGGGCCGAGCACTCCCCGAGCGAGACCCCCGGCGCGTAGCGGAAGCCGCCCTTGGTCGGCCCCATGGTCAGCGTGTGCTGGACGCGGTAGCCCGTGAAGTTCTCCACCCGGCCGTCGTCGCGGCGGACGGGGAAGTTGACGGTCAGCGCCCGGCGCGGCTCGAGCAGGCGGGTCCGCAGGTCGTCGGGGAGGCCGAGCACGTCGGCGCAGCGGGCGAACTGCGCGCTCGCGTCCTGGTAGAGCTCTGAGCGCCACTCGTGACCCGTCGCCATCCCCCGGGACTTCTACCGGTTCGGCTACGAACCTTCCCGGAGGCAGGATCGAACCGATCGCGCCCCGAATGCGATTCCTGTCCCACCACCACCGATCCCCTTCGAAAGGGGGCTCCTCGATGTTCCACCGCACGCGCTCGGTCTTGATGGCCAGCGTCATCCTGGTCCTCGGCTTCTCCTCGTTCGCCGTCGCGCGAACCGGCGATCCACTGCGCGAAGGCACGCGCAACGGCACCACCACGAGGGAGACCTCGATCATCTCCAACGTCGCCGGCACCGCCGCGCCGACCGGCGGCTACTCCACGCGCCAGTCGAACCTGTCGCGCACGGGCGGCGGCGCCATCTACGGCTGCCGCTCCACCGGGGCGGCCAACACGAAGCCCTGCATCCGGTCCAACAACCTGAGCACGGGCAAGGCGTTCGAGTTCAGTGCCCGCGCCGGGGCCGTCATCGGGTCGATCACCGCGGGCGTCGGCGGCGACGCCAAGAAGCCCTTCACCACGAACGCCACGGGCGTCGCCGACGGCCTCAACGCCGACCGCGTCGACTCCCTGAGCGCCGACCAGATCGTGGGCGCGGCGCGCAACCGGACGAACCTGGACGCCGACACCGTCGACGGCCTGGGCTCGAGCCAGCTCGTCACCCGCTGGGCGCTGATCAACGAGGCCGGCGCGATCGAGGAGCAGTCGGGCGGCTTCTCGGTGACCTCCGCCTTCGCCGGCGCGAACCCGAACGTCTACATCAACGCCGGGACCTCGCTCGTCGGCAAGGGCATCAGCGTGACGGTCGCTGCCCAGAACCAGATCAACCGCGACGGGGCCCCCGGTGCGGACCCGAACTTCGGGGGCAGCGTCTCGACCTCCCGCTGCGCGACGGCCGCGACGGTGTGCGCGCCGGAGGGCACGAACAACGCCAACCACCTGGTGGTGGCCCCGCGGACCCCGACGGCTCCGGCCGGCGGAGGCGCGGTCACCTTCGCGCCCACGACCGCGGAGACCCGCCAGCGCTTCTACGTGATCATCACGGAGTAGCCACCCGCTCCACTGCGCAGGACGACCGGAGGGCCCGCTCGGCGAGCGGGCCCTCCGCCGTTGTGCGGCTAGTGGTCGTCCCCGGAAGTACGGTCCGGCTCCGGCGGATGGCCGGGCGTGGCTGGCGGTCGCCGCTGCCCGGCTGCGTAGCGGGGTTACGGGGACGGGCAGCGGCGGCCGTCAGGCGCGTCCGGACGCCGCCGGAGACGCACCGTAATTGCGGGGACGGCCACTAGTTCAGCCGCTCCTCGAGCGCCCGGAGCTGCCGGCGCATCTCGTCCGGCAGCCGCTCCCCCAGCGAGTCGAGGAACTCCTCGAGCTGCGGCAGCTGCGCGCGCAGGGCGTCGGAGTCGACGGTGAGCAGCGTCTCGAGGTCCTCCGCCGAGAGGTCGAGGCCGTCCGTGTTGAGCGCGTCGGGCCGCGGAAGCCGGCCCACCGGCGTGTCCGTCGCCTCCGCGGTGCCCTCGCAGCGGCGGAAGACCCACTCGAGCACGCGCGCGTTCTCGCCGAACCCGGGCCAGATGAACGATCCCCGGTCGTCCTTGCGGAACCAGTTGACGTAGAAGATGCGCGGCAGCTGCGCGCCTTCGCGCCGGCCCGTCTTGAGCCAGTGGCCGATGTAGTCGCCCATGTTGTAGCCGGCGAAGGGCAGCTGGGCGAAGGGGTCGAAGCGCAGCTCGCCGACCGTGCCGGCCGCCGCGGCGGTCTTCTCGGAGGCCATCGTCGCCGCGAGGAAGACGCCGTGCTCCCAGTCGAACGCCTCGGTCACGAGCGGGATCACGCTCGCCCGGCGGCCGCCGAACAGGAAGGCGTCGATCGGCACGCCGGCCGGGTCCTCCCAGTTGGGCGCGATGGACGGGCAATGCGCGGCGGGCGTCGTGAAGCGGGCGTTCGGGTGCGCCGCCGGGTTCTCGGCGCCCGCGGGCGTCCAGTCCTGGCCGAGCCAGTCGATCGCGTGGGCGGGCGCCTCCGACATGCCCTCCCACCAGACGTCGCCGTCGTCCGTGCGGGCGCAGTTGGTGAAGATCGAGTTCTCGCGGATGGTCGCCATCGCGTTCGGGTTCGTCTGCTCCCCGGTGCCCGGCGCCACTCCGAAGAAGCCCGCCTCGGGGTTGACGGCGTAGAGCCTGCCGTCGTCGCCGAACTTCATCCAGGCGATGTCGTCGCCCACCGTCTCGACCTTCCAGTCGGGCAGGGCCGGGACGAGCATGGCCAGGTTGGTCTTCCCGGTGGCCGACGGGAACGCCCCGGTGATGTACTTCACCGCCCCCTCCGGGGAGGTGAGCTTGAGGATGAGCATGTGCTCGGCCAGCCAGCCCTCGTCGCGGGCCATGACCGAGGCGATGCGCAGCGCGAAGCACTTCTTGCCGAGCAGGGCGTTGCCGCCGTAGCCCGATCCGTAGGACCAGATCTCGCGGGTCTCGGGGAAGTGGACGATGTACTTCGTGTCGTTGTTGCACGGCCACGGGACGTCGTCTGAGTGGGCGACATCCTCTCCGAGCGGCATCCCGACGGAGTGCAGGCAGGGCACGAACTCCCCGTCCTCGCCGAGGACGTCGAGCGCGCCCTTGCCCATCCGGGTCATGATCCGCATGGAGACCGCGACGTAGGCGGAGTCGGTCAGCTGGACGCCGATGTGGGCGATCGGCGAGCCGAGCGGCCCCATGGAGAACGGCACCACATAGAGGGTGCGGCCCCGCATCGTCCCCTTGAACAGGCCGGTGAGGGTCTCGCGCATCCGGTCGGGCTCGGTCCAGTTGTTCGTGGGGCCCGCGTCGATCTCCCGCTCGGAGCAGATGTAGGTGCGGTCCTCGACCCGGGCGACGTCGCCGGGATCGGAGAGCGCCAGGTAGGAGTTCGGGCGCTTGGCGTCCGAGAGGCGCTCGAAGGTCCCCGCCTCGACCAGGGTCCGGCATAGCTCGTCGTACTCCTCGGCGGACCCGTCGCACCAGTGCACCGCCGCGGGCTCGGCCAGCGCGGCGAACTCCTCGACCCAGCTGAGGAGCTTCGGATGGGTGGTCAGCGAAGCGGGAGGATCGTCGATCACAGGGAGGTCAGCACCTTTCAAGAGGCGTCATGTCGCGAGGTGATGACGGGATTCTGCCGCACCGGACCAGCGCAAGGCGGCGCCCGGGCGCTCGGTGACCCACGGGGCTGGGGATTTTGGGCCTTCGCGGACTCGGGCCCGGCGCGCTGCCGGCGGCTCGACGTGCTGGTCCACCGCGGGGACCGCCCAGCTTCCCGAGCCGATGCTGGAGGTCACCCGGGAGGAGTGGGACGATCTCGTCGCCGTGAACCTGCGTTCCCTGTTCCTCCTCTGCCAGCGGCCCGCGCGCCGGATGCTCGACCGGCCGCCCGTCCCCGCGTTCGCGGGCTCCGCCGATGGTCCCTGACCGCGATGAAGACGCTGTGGACGGCGGAGCCGGCGCGCGGCTGAGCGCGGGCCCGGTGACGGCCCGCCTCGACGGGGTCGACCTGCGCGACGTGCGGGTCGGCGGCGTCGAGGTCGTCCGCCGGATCTACGTCGCCGTCCGCGACCCGGACTGGGGCACGGTCCCCGGCGAGGTCGGCGACCGCCGGGTCGAGACGGACGGGGACGGCTTCCGGGTCGCCTTCACCTGCCGCCACGCGGACGCGGGCGGCATCGACTTCACCTGGCGGGGCGAGATCACGGGCGCCGCGGACGGGACGATCGCCTATGCGATGGACGGCGAGGCGGGCGCCGCCTTCCTGCACAACCGCATCGGCCTGTGCGTCCTGCACCCGGGCCAGGCGTCGGCGGGGCGCCGCTACGAGGGGAGCGGCCCGTACGGCCCCGTCGCGGGCGTGCTCCCCGAGCTGATCGAACCGCAGCGCGAGGTCGACGGCACGCTGCGGGGGATCTTCGAGCCCGTCGACGCGCTCGCGATCGAGTACGCGGCCGGGCGCTGGGTGCGCTTCGCCTTCGCGGGCGACGCGTTCGAGACCGAGGACCAGCGCAACTGGACGGACGGGTCGTTGAAGAGCTACTCGACGCCGCTGCGCCTCGGGATCCCGCGCCGGCTCGAGGCGGGGAAGCAGGTCCGCCAGCGGGTCACCGTGACCGCGGAGGCGCCGGCCGCGCAGGCGCCGGCCGCGCAGGCGGCGGG
>CALMNS010000171.1 GCA_937871635.1 uncultured Solirubrobacter sp. | reverse complement strand
CCTCGAGCCGGGCCAGCGCCGGGAGCGCGTGCCCGTAGAACGCCTCGCCCGGGTCGGTCAGACGGACGGGCCGGCCGCCGACGCGCTCGAGCAGCGGCATGCCGACCATCTGCTCGAGGGCGGCGATCTGCGCGCTGACGGACGGCTGCGCGTAGCCGAGGCGGTCCGCGGCCGCCCGGAACGACCCTTCCTCGACGACCGCCTGCAGCGCGAGCAGGTGGCGGACCTCGAGGCCCGAGAGCCGCTCGACGCCCGGAGGACGCCCGCCGTTGCGCTTCGGAGACCCGGTGATGTCCACTACATGCCGTCACCCCGCGCGGCGTGTCGAGGAGACCGCGGTGACCGCTCACCCGCCCCGGACCCGTGATAGGAATCCGGCATGAGCACCGAGTTCCTCCTGACGACGCTCGTCATCGTGGCGACCCCCGGCACCGGCGTCCTCTACACGCTGTCGGCCGGGCTCTCGCGCGGCACCCGCGCGAGCGTCGTGGCGGCCGTGGGCTGCACGCTCGGCATCGTCCCGCACATGGCGGCCGCGATCACCGGTCTGGCGGCCCTGCTGCACGCGAGCGGTGTCGCCTTCGCCGTCCTGAAGTACCTCGGCGTGGCCTACCTGCTGTTCATGGCGGTGAGCACCCTGCGCGACAAGCACGCGCTCTCGGTCGAGGAGACCACACCGCGCTCGGCGGGGAAGGTCATCGCCTCGGGGATCCTGATCAACCTGCTCAACCCGAAGCTGACCATCTTCTTCTTCGCGTTCCTCCCCCAGTTCGTGACCGCCCAGCAGCACGCGACGCTGCGGATGCTCGAGCTGAGCGCCGTCTTCATGGTGCTCACCTTCGTGGTCTTCGTCGTCTACGGGGCGTTCGCCGCCGCGGTGCGCGATCAGGTGATCTCCCGGCCCCGGGTGGTGCTGTGGGTGCGCCGCAGCTTCGGCGGCGCGTTCGCGGCGCTGGCGGGGCGCCTCGCGCTCACCGACCGCTGAAGCGGGGTAGAGAGCCCCGCGCCCGGGCTCCGATGCCAACCGACCGCTGGCCATGATCATCCTGTTCGACCTCAACGGGACGCTGACCGACACGGCGCCGATCGGCGAGGCCCTGGACGCGCCCGAGCTGGGCGAGACCGTCCTGGACCGGGCCGCCCACTCGGCGTGCGTGGACGCGCTCACGGACGTCTACCGCCCGTTCGCCGAGCACATCGGGGCGGCGGTCGCCGTCGAGGCGCGGCGACGGGGGCTCGGGCAGGCGGCGATCGACGAGGC
>CALMNS010000170.1 GCA_937871635.1 uncultured Solirubrobacter sp. | reverse complement strand
CGCCAGCGCGAGCAGCGCCGCGAGCACCGCCGCGGCGAGCGTGGCCGCCAGGACCGGGGGCCCGGGCAGGCGGCTCATCGCCCACCCGCCGCCACCAGGATGACCAGCAGCGGCACCACCCGGACGGGCGGGACGGCGTAGCGACCGCGTCCGGCCGCCTTGACCCAGCCCGCCGATGTCAGCTGGCGCAGGTGGTGGTAGAGCTGCCCGGCGGTCCCGAGCGCCGGGTGCTCGCCGAGCTCGGCGACCGTCCGGGTCCCGGACAGGATCTCGCGCAGGAGCAGAAGCCGGACGGGATGGGCCAGGGCGGCGAGCCGGTCCGCGGAGCCCGTCCAGTCCTCCTCGAGCACCGTGCCCGCGTCGAAGCCCTCCTGCCACTCGTAGTGCTCCTCCGTCGGCAGGGTGACGGTGCCGGTGAAGAGGACCGCGCCCCGCTCCTCGGTGACCCGGGCCTTGAGCGCCTCGAGCGCCCAGAAGTCCCCGGTGACCACCGGCTCGCCGCCCGACCGCTCCTCGAGCCGCGCCATCCGCTCCTCGAGCGCCCGCAGCCGCTCCTCCCGCGCCCTCTCCCGCTCCGCCATACCGACAGTATTGCAAAGATTACGTACTTACGAATGACCCGGCAATCAAACCTCGACGCTCTCCCGCGGATCTGTGTAGGCTGCCGCGAAACCGCGCGCCGGTCGGACGCTCCGGCGCAATCGCGAAGATCGGGATCTGATCCCGTGGGGGATGGTGTGGCGCCGGATGCGCGCGCGATCCTCGGAGGAGGAGCACTACTATGCGCAGCTTCGTACGCCTGCTCGCCGCAGGCGTGGTGACGGCCGGCTTGGCCGTCACGCCCGGGTTGGCGGGTGCCGACCCGGGTGAGGACCACGGGCACGACGACATCCCGGTCCCGGCACCGTCCCTGCCGAAGGCGGACCCGGGGATCGAGAACATGGACCTGCTCGACGTGTCACAGAAGAACGGCACGACGAACTCCGACATCGCCTTCTACGGCGAGACCGCCTACGTCGGCAACTACGACGGCTTCCGGATCATCGACATCTCCGATCCGTCGAACCTCGAGGTCCGCTCGGACATCAAGTGCCGCGCCAACCAGGGCGACCTCTCGGTGTTCCGCAGCCGGGACGGCCGCATCTACCTGCTGCAGTCCATCGACCGGCCCGTGACGGCGCCCGACTGCACCGGCACGGACACGCCGCTCGTCGCCGAGGACGAGCGCGGCGTGAGCCGGAACCGGGCGCGCTTCGGCTACGAGGGGCTGCGGCTCTTCGACGTCACCGATCCGGAGAACCCGGAGTACGTGCGCTTCTTCCGGACGGCCTGCGGCTCGCACACCCACACGCTGGTGCCCGACCGCGCCCACAACCGGGTGCACGCCTACATCGCCTCCTATCCGCTCGGGTCCGGGATCACCCCCGGGATCGACCAGCAGGAGTCCGACGCGCGCAACCTGACCTGCAAGGCCCCGCACCGCAAGATCTCGGTGGTCTCCCTCCCGCTGACCGACCCGGAGGCGGGGCGGGTGCACCAGCGGGCGCTCTCGGCGGACACCGAGTACTACGACCCGGACGGCCCCTACAGCCCGACGGGCGGCGGGGCGAACGGGACGCAGCCCAAGGGCACCGCTGAGCCGATGCAGGCCTGCCACGACCATCAGGCGTTCATGCCGCGGAAGATCGTCGTCGGGTCCTGCGCGGGCGACGCGCAGTACTGGAGCATCGCGAAGAACGCCGGCGACCCGACGTCCGCCGACGGCGAGGCCCACACCCACATCAAGCGCGAGAACGGGACGACGGAGTCCTTCGACTTCATGCACAACGCCACGGTGACGTGGGACGGCAAGTACGCGACCCTCTCCGACGAGAGCGGCGGCGGCGGGGAGGCGCGCTGCGACGCGCAGCAGACCAAGCGCGGGTTCACGTTCTTCTACCCGCTGGTCGAGCCCGGGACCCCGGTCGACGGCTTCAAGGACCTGAAGGGCCGCTACATGATCCCGCGGCCCCAGGGCGAGGAGATCTGCGTCTCGCACAACGGGAACGTGCTGCCGGTCAAGGACCGCTACCTGCAGGTGCAGGCCTTCTACCAGGGCGGGAACTCGTTCTACGACTTCACCAACCTGGCCTCACCGGTCGAGCTCGGCTGGTCGGACCTCGAGACGCGGCTCGGCAAGGCGGACTCGTGGTCGACGTACTGGTACAACGGCGTGGTCTACGTCAACGGCGGCCTGGACCGCCGCGACTCGGAGCCCGCCGCGAACGACGGCAACCGCGGCTTCGAGGCCTACCGGCTCGACGAGGTCGACGGGGTCCCCACGCCCACGAAGCAGTGGAGCCACCTCAACCCGCAGACGCAGGAGGCCAACCAGGCCCCCTGACCCGCGGCAGGAAGTTCGACGCAGCATCCCGAGGGGCGGCTCCGGCCGCCCCTCGGCGCGTCCGTAGTCCATACTTGGCACTTCCGCACGTCCGAGCCACGACTTCCTAGGTGACCCCAGTCATCCGTCATCACGCCGGTCGAGTGCCGGCCGAACGAGAGGAGCCTCCGTGGACCCCATCGCCTCCATCGGGATCGCCATCGCCATCCTCGCCGCGATCGTGGGCATCTTCATCGCCGTGAGGGACGAGCGGACGTAGCTAGGCCGTCGGTCCGCGCGCTCGGAGGCCTTCCTCGCGCAGCTCGCGGGCGAGGGCGAGGTCCTCGGCGGCGACGCCCTTGCCACCCATCCCGTCCGTCTCCATCACGCAGGGCAGCCCCTCGAAGCGCGGCTCGCTCAACCACGCCGCGCAGCCCGCGCGGCCGAGCTCGCCCTCGCCGAGGTTGGCGTGCCGGTCGCGGTTCGATCCGAGCCCCCCTTGGGAGTCGTTGAGGTGCAGCGAGCCGAGCCGGCCCAGGCCCACGGCCGCGTCGAACGTCTCGAGGGTCTCGGCGAGCCCCTCCGCCGTGCGGACGTCGTAGCCCGAGGCGTAGAGGTGGCAGGAGTCGAGGCAGACGCCGATCCGGTCGTCGCCGCCCGCGCGCTCGATCAGGGTCGCGAGCTCGTCGAACGAGCGCCCGAGCGTCCCGCCCGCCCCTGCGGTGTCCTCGAGATGCAGCGGGCAGGTCTCGCTCGCCGCCAGCGCCTCGGCGATCGTCTCGGCCGCCCGCGTGAGCGCCGCGTCGACCGAGCCGCCGGCCTTGAGGGCGCTCCCCGGGTGCAGGACGACGGCGTGGGCGCCGAGCGCCGCCCCCGCCTGCAGCGAGGCGGTGAGCGAGGCCAGCGACTTCGCGCGGATCTCTGCGTCCTCCGACGCGCAGTTGAGGAGGTAGACGGCGTGGATGAGCAGCGCGTCGACGTCGGAGCCGGCCATGGCGGCCCGGAAGTCCTCGATCTCGGCCGCCGAGTACTCGCGGGGCTTCCACGCCCGCGGGTTCTGGTTGAAGATCTGGATCGCGCGGCAGTCGCGCTCGACCCCGCGCTCGATGGCCTTGGCGGGTCCTCCGGCGGGGGAGACGTGGGCGCCGATGAGCATGGCGGGCGACTCTACAAGCGGCGTTATGGTGGCCGCCGTGCGTGTGCGCTTCGCTCCTTCGCCGACGGGCGCCCTCCACATCGGGGGCGCGCGGACGGCGCTCTACAACTGGCTGCTGGCCCGCGGCACCGGCGGCGGCGGGCCCGGCGAGCTCGTCCTGCGCATCGAGGACACCGACCGCGAGCGCTCGACGCCCGAGAACGTCGCCCAGATCCTCGAGGCTCTCGAGTGGCTCGGCATCGACTACGACGAGGGGCCGGTCATGCAGTCCGGCCGGGCCGAGCGCCACGCGGAGGTCGTCGCCCAGCTCGTCGACGCGGGCCACGCCTACCGCTCGACCGCCGGCCCTGAGGAGGTCAAGGCCTACAAGGCGGCCCACGGCGGCGCGGCCGGCTTCCGCGGGACCGACGAGGGCGAGGGCGCCGTGCGGCTGCGCATCCCCGACGAGGGGACCACCGTGGTCTCGGACGTCATCCGCGGCGAGTCGTCCTTCGTGAACGCGCTGCTCGACGACCTGGTCATCGCGCGCGCCGACGGGACGCCGATCTACCACCTGGCCGTGATCGTCGACGACCTCGACGCCGGCATCACCCACGTGGTCCGCGGCGCCGACCACTACTCCAACACGCCCAAGCAGGTGCGGATCCTCAAGGCGCTCGGGGCCCCGGAGCCCGTCTACGCGCACGTCCCGCTCCTGCACGGCCCGGACGGCAAGAAGCTCTCCAAGCGCCACGGGGCGGCGTCCGTGCAGGAGCTCCGCGACGCCGGCTACCTCCCCGAGGCGGTCCGCAACTACCTCGCGCTGCTCGGCTGGGGCTACGACGACACGACGACGTTCTTCACCACGGAGCAGCTGCTCGAGCGCTTCTCGCTCGAGCGGGTCTCGCGCAACCCGGCGGTCTTCGACGAGCAGAAGCTCCGCCACATCAACGGGCGCTACCTCCGCGAGCTCTCCCTCGACGATCTGACGGCCCGGCTCGAGACCCTCACGGGCCGCAGCGGGCTGCGCGGGGCGGCAGCGATCAGCCAGGAGAAGATCTCCACCCTGGCCGAGTTCTGGCCGCTGGCCGGCTTCTTCTTCGACGGCCCGGCGGACGACCCCAAGGCGCGCGCGAAGGTCCTGGGCGGTAGTGACGGGCGCGACGCGCTCGCGCGGGCGCGCGAGGCGCTGGCCGAGATCCCCGATCCGTGGGACGAAGCCCAGGTCGAGGCGGCGCTCACCCGGGTGCTCGAGGCGGGCGGCTACAAGCCGCGCGAGGTCTACCAGCCCGTGCGCGTGGCCTTGGCCGGGACGACGGTCTCCCCGGGCATCTTCGAGACGGTGGCGCTGATGGGCCGCGACGCGACCCTGGCCCGGATCGACGCCGCGCTGGCCGCAGAGAGCGGGGTGGGCGCGCCAGAGGGTTGACCGTCAGGACGGTGACTGCGACCGTCTGGACGCCTGAGGTTCCTTCAGAGCTGCGTCCAGTGTCCGATGATCCAACCATGACTCCGCCCGCCCTTGCCGCCGTCCCCGACGCGCGGCCTCGCTCGAGCGAGCCGCACGCGGCCTTCGGCTCGCGACGCAACGAGGGCCACGGCAAGCGTCTGACCGCCGCCTTCCAGGCGCTCGAGGTCTTCCCGGCGCTCGCCGAGTCGCGCGCTCGCGTCCTCGCGCTCGGCTCCGAGGAGCGGCCCTCCACCGGCGCGGTGGTGGAGGCGATCGAGTCCGACGTCGCGCTCGTCATCGCCGTCCTGCGCCTCGCCAACGCCCACGAGGGGGCGCGCCGCGGCAAGGTCGAGTCCGTCGTCGGAAGCGTCGAGGTCCTCTCGCCCGAGGCCGTCCAGGGCCTGGCCACCAACGCCGAGGTCTTCGAGTTCTTCGAGCGCGGGAAGATCTGGGACGCCGTCCCCGAGCGCTTCCGCCTGCACGCCGTCACCGTCCAGCGCGCCGCGGACCGCCTGGCGGTGCAGGCCGAGTACCCCCACCGGGATCGGCTCCTGGTCACCGCCCTGCTGCACGACATCGGCAAGCTCGTGCTCATGCACGCCTATCCGGGCTACCCGCGGCAGGTCCACGGCCTGGCCCGCACCCCGGAGGAGCGCCTGCACAACGAGCGGCGCGAGCTCGGCGTCGACCACGCCCTGGTCGGCGGCGTCCTCGCCCGCCGCTGGAACCTGCCCAACGCCGTGGCGAGCGCCATCGAGCGCCACCACGCCGACGACGCCAAGGGCGACGCCGCCTACGTCCGCCTCGCCGACATGGTCGCCTACTACTCGCAAGCCGGCGCGGTGTCCTCCACCGAGCTCCTGCGCGCGGCCCGGGCGGTCGACTTCGGCCCCGAGGACCTGCGCGCGGTGCTCTACGACCTGCCCTACCCGACCACCGACCGCCCGCGCGCGGTCGAGCCCTCGCCGCTCTCCGTCCGCGAGCTCGACGTGCTCAAGCGCCTGGCCCAGGGGATGGTCTACAAGCAGATCGCCCACGAGCTCTCGCTCTCGACGAGCACCGTGCGCACCCACCTGCACAACATCTACGGCAAGCTCGGCGCGATCGACCGCGCCCAGGCCGTGCTCATGGCCACCGAGCGCGGCTGGCTCTGAGCGCCACGTAGCTCAGGGCGATCCCCGCCGCGTCGACCGCCAGTCCACCGCGGTGGCGTCGCGCCCCGGGACCGTGGACTGATGGAGCTCGTCGCTGACCCCGTAGAGCAGCGCGACGGCGGCGGCCAGGGCCGGCCGGCGCGGCACCGCCCGCCAGGTGAGCGCGAACAGGAGCGCGTAGAGCCCCAGGTGCGCGAGGACCGGCAGGACGTCGCCCCGCAGCCCGTCGCCCGGATCGAGGTCCGATCGCGACGACAGGGCGTAGATGACCGCCATGAGGGCCACGGGTGGCCCGAAGCGGCCGATCGCTGCCATACGATCCCCAGCGTCGCATGATCTCCATCACCTCGAAGTCGCCCTACGCCGTGCGCGCCCTGGCCGAGCTGGCCCGCCTGGCCGCCGAGGCACCCGTCCCGATCGGCGAGCTCGCGCGGCGCCGCGAGATCCCCGTCCAGTTCCTCGAGCAGCTCTTCGCGGTGCTCCGGCGGGCCGGCGTCCTGCGCTCCCAGCGCGGCGTCAAGGGCGGCTACGCCTTCGCCCGCGACCCGGGCTCGGTCACCGTCCTGGAGATCGTCGAGCTGCTCGACGGGCCGCTGGGGCCGGGCGCGGAGGGGATCTTCTCCGAGGCCGCCGCCGCCGCCCGCGCCGTCCTCGCCCAGGCCACCATCGCCGACGTGGTCGAGCGCGAGAACACCGCCGCCGGGGCGGCGATGTACTACATCTAGAAGCAGGTCGGCACAGAGCCATATTCGGCGTTCTAGAGCCAAAGTAGACCGCTGGAGAACCGCTCTCAACCGCACGCGGGACAGTCGAACATCCCGCAGAGTGTCCCGCACGATCTAGCTCGAGGTAACGGAAGGGGTGTACCGTCGCGACCATGGCCGACCAGAAGACACGCGTCACCTTCATCGGTGGAGAGCGCCTCGACGTCGAGGGCTCGCCTGACAATGCCGCCGCCGCCCTGTTCCCCCGACCCGGTTCGGGCAGCATCGTCAATCCGCCCCCCGGTGCGGTGCGGCTGAAGCAGGTGAGCGACGGCGCCACGTACTGGACCAACTCCGCGAACGTCTTGCACGTCGCGGAGCGCCCCGAGCGTCAGCATGACCGCGCCGCGCGAAGCTTCTAGGGAGCTCTCGCTCGGGTCCCTCCGCTCGTGCTCTCGGCCAGAGAGCCGGCTCCCACGGCCTCCTCGCCAGTTCCGACGCCGCCCCGATTGCTTGAGGCGGCACTAAATGAGGGACCGCGGAAGGGCGCTGCGCAGAAACGTTGCGGGTGCAATGGTGCCAGGGTGTCCGACGGTGGCACCCCACTCCGGCGGGCTCGGGGCTCGGGCATGATCCTCCCGGCGGACGATGAAGGTCTTGAATCAGAAGGAAGCCCGGAAGCTGCTCGAGCGTCACGGTTGGGAGTGCACCGTGGGCGGGAAGCACGTCGTGAAGATGACGAAGGCGGGCGAGCGCCCATCACCTTGCCGATGCACAAGCGGAAGGACTGCAGTCCAGGGCTGACTCGGGCGATACTGAGCCAGGCGGGCATCGACCCGAAGGATCTATGAGCGCGGACACCATCACCGAATACACGATCGCCGTCCACCACGAGGACGACGGGACGTACTGGGCGCAGGTCCGTGAGCTTCCGGGGTGCTTCGCTACGGGCGATGACCTCGACGAGTTGCGCGACGGCCTTCAGGAGGCGATCTCGATCTACCTGGCCGACGACCCGTCGCACGGCGAGCTGAGCAGCTTCAAGCCGATGGAAGTCGGCGAGATGACTGTGCTCGTCGGTGCCTAAGCGCTCCTAGCGGTCGCCTTTGCGGAGATCGCAGGCGGCGCAGAGCGCCTGCAGACCGTCCGCTGTGGGCGACCGCGCTCTACGCTGGCTTGCGGCGCGGTGAGCTCATCGGGCTCATGTGGGACGACGTCGACCTAGCCACCGGCGTGATCCAAGTCCGCCGGGCTGGGATGCCGTCGAGGGAGAGATCGAGCCGAAGAGCCGGCAGGGCCGCCGCGCCGTGCCTATCCCAGCCGCTCTGCGCGACCATCTCCTCGAGCACCGCATGAACGGCGACGGCACGGGCCGCGTCTTCGCCTCCGATCGCCAGGTCCGGAGACAGGCGGAGCGCGCAGCTACCCAATGGGTCGCCGATGGGCTCGAGCGGCTCACCCTCCACTTCGCCCGCCACACGTACGCTTCGCTGATGATCGCCGCTGGGTGAACGCGAAGGCGCTCTCGACGTTCATGGGGCACGCCAACATCGCGATCACCCTGGACTTGTACGGGCACCCCATGCCCGGTTCGGAAGCCCAGGCCGCCGACCTCCTCGACGCCTACCTGCCCGCGAGATCGGGGGCACTATCCCGACGACTATCCCGCACCCCTCGCAAGTGACGGTCTATAGCCAAGTGACGCGGATGTACTACATCCAGCTCGCGCGGTGCCGCGGACTACGTCTCCGCGTGCTCGACGCGGGACGGCCCGTCGTAGTCCTCGGGATGGAGAACGAACAGCTCGCACGAGAGCCCGTCGACCTCGGCGTCGATGCCGCTGATGAAGGAGCGGACCCGGCGTCCCGTGAGCCGCTCGACCGGCTCGCAGAACTCAGCGACCGTCGCGTACTGGAAGAACATCCGGGTGTCGCGCAGGCGTCCGTGCTCGCCCATCTTGACGAGGTTCCGCTCGGCGGGCGCGAGGGTGTGCTCGAGCACCACCACGAGCGTGTCGTGGCCCGCCCAGTTCGTCCGGACCTTCGTCGGGCCGCGCCCGAAGAGCTCCTTGTACAGCCTCACCATCTCGTTGGAGATGGACGCAAGCATCCGGCCGGGAGCGTGATCGGCGGCGGAGTCGGCGGGTGCGGCGCCCTCGCCGGGCGGAGTCGAAGTCGGGTCCATCACGGTGCTCCTTGCATCGAGGCCGCTCGGACAGCCTGCCCCCTGCAGAGGCAGAGGGCAGACCGGTCGGACGGCGCTGAAGGCAGCGCCGGACAGGTGCCCCGCAGACCGATTCGCCTGTCCCGCCGCGACTCAGGTCGCGCGCGGCGAGAGCAGAAGGTGGTCCAGTCGAACCTGCGGCCGGCGGTGCTCCGGGTCGACTCTGGACCGCGAACTCTAGCGCCCCGTCCGTCAGGCCGGACGGACGATCAGGCCGAGGGGTCGGTGAGCTCCTCGGAGGCCTCGCCGTGCGACTCGTCCTCGAGCTGGCCCTCGATGGTGTCCTTGAGCTGCTCGGCGGTCGCGGACTCGTCGAAGAAGAAGATCTCGATCACGATGTCCGGGTCGAAGAGCGTCTGTGACTGGTAGGTGACGATCGTGCGCCCGGTCAGCTCCTCCATCGTGCCGACGAGCCGCTCGGTCATCGCGTTCTCGAAGTCCTGCCGGTACTGGCGGACGACGTCCTCCTTGCCCGCGTCAAGCATCGTCCGCTCCACGGGCAGGAAGCCGCCGCGCATCACGATGAGCAGGAAGTCGTCGAGCAGGTAGGACTTCGCCTGGGTCGGCCCCCGGCCGAAGAACTCCTTCTGGGCTCGCACCATCTCGTTGGAGATCTGCGAGAGCAGGCGGTTCGGGGAACCCGACGCCGCCTCCCGCCGACGCGCGTCCGGATCCTCGGTCTCCTCTGTCGGCATTCCGACACGTTAGCGTCGGCGCGCGCCGCGTCCTCCAGTAGAGCGGGCGGATTGGCGGGTGGCGCACCCCCTCGCTCTAGACTTCGCTCCCCAATGCCCGGAATCCCGATCAACATCGCCGAGCACGTCGGGCGCACGCCGATGGTGCGGATGACCCGGATCGCGCCGGAGGGGGTCGAGCTCTACGCGAAGCTCGAGATGACCAACCCCGGCGGGTCGGTCAAGGACCGGATCGGCGTGGCGATGATCGAGGCGGCCGAGCGCGAGGGCCGGATCGAGCCGGGGCGCACGACGATCGTCGAGGCGACGTCGGGCAACACCGGCATCGCGCTCGCCTTCGTCTGCGCCGCGAAGGGCTACGACCTCGTCCTCACCCTGCCGCAGGGCATGAGCCGCGAGCGCGAGGGGCTCCTGCGGCTCTACGGCGCGCGCTTCCACATCACCGAGTCGATGGGGGGCATGAACGAGGCGGTCGCCGCCGCCCGCGCCATGGCGCGCGACTCAGACGTCTGGCTCGCGGAGCAGTTCGCCAACCCGGCCAACCCGGCCGCGCACTACGCCACCACGGGCCCCGAGCTGTGGGAGGCGCTCGACGGTCGGGTCGACTGCCTGGTCTGCGGAGTCGGGACGGGCGGGACGATCACCGGCGCGGGGCGCTACCTCAAGGAGCGCAACCCGGCGCTGCGGCTCGTCGCCGTCGAGCCCGCGGCCTCGCCCGTGCTCGGCGGCGGACGGCCCGGGCCCCACAAGATCCAGGGCATCGGGGCGGGCTTCGTCCCGCCGGTGCTCGATCGCGAGCTGCTCGACGAGGTCATCGCGATCGACGACGAGGACGCGATCGACACCGCCCGCCTGGCCGCGAGCCGCGAGGGCGTCCTGGCCGGGCTGTCCTGCGGGGCGGCGCTCGCCGGCGCCCTGCAGATCGCCGCGCGCGAGGACACGCCGCCCGGCTACCGGATCGCCACGGTGCTGCCCGACTCCGGCGAGCGCTACGTCTCGACGCCGTTCTTCGCGCCCGAGCCGCGCGAGGAGCCCGCGGGCG
>CALMNS010000169.1 GCA_937871635.1 uncultured Solirubrobacter sp. | reverse complement strand
GCGCCGCTCATCGCCGCGGACCCCACCGCCCCGGTCGCCGCCCCCTTCGCGCCCCCGTCGGCCGGCCTGCCGCTCGGCGCCGACGACATCGGCCAGGATGTCTTCGCCCGCATCCTGTTCGGGCTGCGCACGAGCCTGCTGGCGGCCGTCGTGGTCATCGCCTCCGGCGTGCTCGTCGGCGGGCTTGTCGGCCTCGTGGCCGGCACGCGCGGCGGTTGGGTCGACGCGGTGCTCATGCGCCTCACCGACGTCTTCCTCGCGCTGCCCGGCCCAATCATCGCGATCGCCATCGTGGCCGCCCTCGGGCCCAGCCTGAGGAACACCGTGCTCGCGGTCGCGCTGGTCTGGTGGCCTTGGTACGCGCGGCTGATGCGCAACGAGGTGCGCGCCTTGATCGTGCGCCCGCACATCGACGCCGCGCGCCTGGCCGGCACGTCGACCACCCGGATCATGCGCCGCCACGTCCTGCCGGGCACGCTACCGCCGATCGTCGTAGCGGCCAGCCTCGACGTCCAGGTGCTCGTGCTCGTGCTGGCCGGCCTGTCGTTCCTCGGCCTCGGATCGCCGCCGCCGGCGCCCGAGCTCGGCGCCATGGCCGCGCGCGGCGCGGACTACCTGGTGGGCAATCCGCTGATTCCCCTGGCCCCCGGTGTCGCCGTCTTCCTGGTGGCGTTCGCCGCCAACCTCGCGGGCGACGCCGTCCGGGACCTGATGGGCCGCCGATCTTGACCGTCGTCCGCAACAAGGAGAGAGGGATGCACACGCGAGCGTGGCTGGTGGTTGGAGCGGTGATGGCCGGGCTGGCCGTCGCCGGATGCGGCGCCGACGGGGGCGGCGGCGGCGGGTCGTCCGAGAAGCCGGCCAAGGTCGACCCGGCGGTTCAGAAGGTCCTGCGGCTGGCCTTCTTCTCCGACATGGCGACCGCCGATCCGAACGTCTTCTACGACATCGAGGGCAACGCGATCTCCCAGTCGGTCTACGAGGGATTGCTGCGCTACAAGGCCGGGAGCACCGAGCTCGAGGGCGCCCTCGCCGAGCGCTGGGAGGTTTCCCAGGACCGCCGAACCTACACCTTCGCCCTGCGCGACGCGAAGTTCAGCGACGGGACCCCCGTCACCTCGAAGGCCGTGCAGAAGAGCTTCGAGCGGATGACGAAGGTCGATCAGGGCCCGGCCTACATGCTGGCTGACGTCAAGGAGTACAAGACGCCGGACCCGAGGACCTTCGTGGTCGAGCTCAAGGCGCCCGTCTCATCGTTCGCCGACCTCATGGCGTCGCTGTGGGGTCCCAAGGTCATCAACCCCGCCGTCCTGGACAAGTACCGCAAGGACCAGGCGCAGGAGCACCTCAAGACGAACGCGGCCGGCACTGGCCCGTTCACCCTCGAGCGGTGGCAGCCCGGCAAGGGGTACTCGTTGACCCGCAACGACAACTACTGGGGGAAGGAGCCGTACTTCGAGCGGGTCGAGATCGCCGTCAAGCCCGATGTCTCGTCCCAGCTGCTCGAGCTACAGCGCGGGGACCTCGACGGGATCCTGCACGGCGTCCCGCTCTCGAGCTTGCAGTCGCTCAAGGGCAAGGGCGGGCTGAGGGTCGAGCGCTTCGACTCGCTGGGGACGGTGACGCTGGCGGTCAACCAGGACCGTGCCGAGCTCAAGGACCGCAAGGTCCGCGAGGCGATCGTGCGCGCGCTCGACGTGCCGACCCTGGTCCGCAACGTCTGGGGCGACTCGGCCACGGTGATGAAGAGCGCCTATCCGTCCCCGCTCCTTCCCGACGGCGCGGCCAAGATCGAGTTCCCGTACGACGAGGCCGCGATCAAGGCCGCCATCCCGCCGGGCACGAAGGTCGACGTGGTCTACACGCCCGACTCGAGCGGCGTCCAGCGGCGGTTCGCTGACCTGATGCGTCAGCAGCTCACCAAGGTCGGGGTCGACGCCTCGCCGCGTCAGGCCGAGCTCTCCGCCGTGTTCGCCTACCGCGAGAACACGAAGAAGGCGCCGCACTTCTACATCTCGACGCCCACGCCGGACGCGGCGACGCCCGACGCCTGGGCGCGGATCCTGTGGCACAGCGGGGGCGGGCTGAACTTCTTCGACTACGCCAACCCCCAGGTCGACGCGAAGATGGACGAGGCCCTCAACGAGCCGGACGAGGACAAGGCCACTGCCCTCTACGCCGAGGCCGGGACCCTGGCCGTCGCGGACTTCGGCGAGGTGCCGATCGCGCAGGTCAAGGACACGATGGTGCTGCGCGGCGACCTCACCGGCGTCGAGCACGTGCCGGCCTACCCGTGGACGCTCAACCTCGGGGCCCTGGGCCGCGAGTAGATGGCGCGGTTCCTGCTCATCCGCGGGCTCGGCGCGGTGGGGGTGCTGTTCGCCCTCGTCACGCTCGTGTTCCTGTTGCAGTCCGTGGTGCCGGGCGACCCCGTCCGGGCCCGCGTCGGAGCGAACGCGACGGACGAGGCGGTGGCGCGCGAGCGCGACCGCCTCGGGCTCGATCGGCCGCTGCCCGCGCAGTACGCCTCCTACGTCGCCGACGCGACGCGCGGCGACCTCGGCCAGTCGATCCGCACAAGCCGCTCGGTCAGCGAGGACGTCCGTGAGTTCCTGCCCGCCACGCTCGAACTCGCCGGGGTCGCGCTGCTGATCGCCGTCGTGCTCGGCGCGCTGCTCGGGATCGCCGCCGCCACCGCCCGGCGCGGCTCGGGCGTCGTCAAGACGCTGTTCCTGGGCGGCGCGTCGGCGCCGACCTTCCTGCTCGGCTTCCTGCTCATCTACGTCTTCTATCTGCAGCTCGGGTGGCTCCCCGCCTCCGGCCAGTCGTCGCTCGGCGACCCGCCGACGGGACCCACCCACCTGCTGATCCTCGACGGGCTGCTCGCGGGGCGGCCGGCGGTGAGCTTCGACGCGCTCCAGCACATCCTGCTGCCGGCGGTGTCGCTCGCCCTCCTGCCCGCCGTGGCGATCGGCCGCGTGCTGCGCTCGTCGCTCGTTGAGGTGCTCGAGGCCGACTACGTCCGGACCGCCCGGTCGAAGGGCCTGCGGGAGCGGACCGTCCTGCTCCGGCACGCCCTGCGCAACGCGATGTCGGCGCCGCTGACCATGACCGGCCTGCAGTTCGGGCTGATGCTCGGCGGCGTCGTAGTGATCGAAACGATCTTCGCGTGGCCGGGGATCGGGCTCTACACCGACCAGTCCATCGCGGCTGGCGACCTGCCCGCGATCGCCGGCGTGACGCTGGTCCTCGCGGCCATCTACGTGCTCGTCAGCCTGCTCGTCGACCTCGCGCAAGCGATCGTCGACCCCCGCGTCCAGCTCTGACCCGACGACGACATGAGGAACCACCGATGACACCGCCGTCCCGAAGGATGCTGCTCGCCGGCGAGACCTGGCTGAGCTACGGGATCCACCAGAAGGGCTTCAGCGCCTACACGACCGGCGGCTACGAGGAGGGGCAGACCGAGTGGGTCGCCGCCCTCGAGGCGAGGGGGTGGGAGGTCGACCACGTCCCCAACCACCTCGCCACCGGGGACTTCCCCTGGAGCGCCGAGGACCTCGGGGGCTACGACGTCGTGGTCCTCTCGGACATCGGCGCCGACACCCTGCACCTGCACCCTGACACGTTCGTGCGCGGGCAGCGGACGCCCGACCGACTGGCGGAGATCGCGCGCTACGTCGAGGGGGGCGGCGGCTTCCTGATGGTCGGCGGCTACCTGTCCTTCTCGGGGTTCGAGGGCAAGGCGCGGTTCCACGGTACGCCGATCGAGGACATACTGCCGGTCCGGATGCTCGGATACGACGACCGCGTCGAGGCCCCCGCCGGCGTGACCCCGACCGTCGCGACGGAGGGGCATCCCATCCTCGCCGAGACGCCCGCCGACTGGCCCTACCTCCTCGGCTACAACCGGTTGGTGCCCGACGGCGGCGAGACCGTCCTCACGGTCGGCCGCGACCCGCTGTTGGTCGTCGACGAGCACGGGGCCGGCCGCACGGCCGCGTTCGCCTCGGACTGCTCGCCGCACTGGGGTAGCCCCGAGTTCATGGCCTGGAGCGGCTACGGGCCGTTCTGGGACGGGCTGTTGAGCTGGCTCGGGGCGAGGCCCGAGACTCTGGCCCGGGGATGAGCGGGCCGAGCGAAGCGAGCATCGTGGTGGTCGGCTCCGTGATGGTCGACCTGGTCGCCTACGCCGACCCGCTGCCCGCGGTCGGGCAGACCGTCGTGGGCTCCGCCTTCCAGATCGGCTGCGGGGGGAAGGGGGCCAACCAGGCGGTCACCGCGCGCCGGCTCGGTGCCAACGTCGTCTTCGTCGGCCGGGTCGGCGCCGACGTCTTCGGCGAGATGAGCCTCGAGAACCTCCTCCGCCAAGGGCTCGACACCCGCAGCGTCAAGGCCATCGAGGGTGAGTCGACCGGGGTGGCCCCGATCTGGGTCGGCGCCGACGGCAGCAACCGGATCATCGTCGTCCCCGGCGCCAACCACGGTCTCACACCGCAGGACGTCGACGCTGACCTCGACGGGCTCGCGCAGGCCGACTGCCTCGTCTGCCAGCTCGAGACGCCGCTGGAGACCGTGGCCGCCGCGCTCGCCGCCGGCGCTCGCCTCGGGGCGATCACAATCCTCAACCCGGCCCCGGCCACGCCCCATTGTGTCCCGCTGTTCCGGGCCGCCGACTGGGTGGTTCCCAACGAGCACGAGTTCGCCCTGCTGTGGGGGACCGAGCCGAGCGACAGCGAGATCCTCGCCGCGGCCGCGGGGTGGGGGTGCGGCCTCATCGTGACGCTCGGAGCGGAGGGGGCGGCGGCGACCGTCGGCGGCGAGGTCGTGCGCAGCCGCCCGCCGAGCGTCACCGCGGTCGACACGACGGGGGCCGGCGACGCGTTCGTCGGGGCCCTCGCCTGCGCGCTGGCCGGGGACGCCGGGATTGTCGCCGCCGTCGAGCTCGGCAACCGCTGCGGCGCGCTGAGCACGCAGGCCCGCGGGACCCAGACCTCGTTCCCGACCCGGGAAGCGCTCGACCGGGCCTCCGATCTCCAGCGGCTCTGACGCCACGCCCGCCCCATGAGCCGACGTGCGGCCCTCGTCCTGGTTCGCGGTCGATGAGCGGACGGCCCACGCTGGATCCGCCTGAACGGTGCCGACCCCCGAAAGCGCGTGCGCTCCGACCGCCTACGGCGAGCTCGCCAACCGCTGACGGCACAACGGCACCGGGTCGCGGCGGCTCTGCCGATCAGGTCGGTCGGTCATCCCACCTCGAGCGGGAGCTCCGGATCGGCCACCCATTCGGTCAGTGAGCCGTCGTATACCGCGACGTCGTCCTCGCCGAGCATGGCGAGGACGAGTGCGTCGGCACAGGCGGCGACACCGCCGCCGCAGTAGACGACCTTGCGGCCCTGCCGGGACAGCACGTCGGCGAACCGCTCGCGCAGTGTCTCGATCGGAAGGAACCGACCATCGCCCTCGAGCAGGTCAGCGGCCGGGACGTTGAGGCTGCCGGGGATGCGACCGGGACGTTGATAGCGAGGCGTGGTGGTCGCGCGGAAGTCCTCGGCGCGGAGCGCGTTGACGAGACACGCGCCGCCGCCGTTCTCGACGATCCTCAGCGTCTCGTGACGGTCCGCAACGAGACCGCGCCGCTCGTGCACGCGGAACGGGGCGGTTGTGGAGGAAGGCGCCGAGCCGGTCACGGTCGGGCGCCCTTCGGCCACCCACAGCGCGAAGCCCCCGTCGAGCACCGCGACGTCCTCGAAGCCAAAGGAGCGCAGCAGCCACCACACGCGCGACGACCAGATCGCGCCCGCGCGGTCATAGACCACGACTCGCGTTCCGTCGCCGATCCCAAGCCGTGCCGCCGCGTCGACGAAGCGCTTGGCGTCGGGGCGAGTAAGGAGCCCACCGTCTTGCGCCGAGAGATCCGACACCAGGTCTGCGTACCGGGCCCCTCTGATGTGTCCCGACGCGTGCGCTGCGTGGCCGGTCACGGTCTCCCACTGCTCGCCGTCTCGCGTTGGCGGCGTGCGCCAGACGGTGGCGTCGAGGATCCGAAGGTCCGGATCGCCGAGGTGCGCCGCCAGCCAACCGGTGGAGACCAGCGGCGTCGGGAACTCTGTGCCAATCATCGGACGCCAGCGTCCATGTGCGGCTCCGCCTCGCGGCCGAAGGTCGAGACGACGGCGTCGATGAGCGCGGTGCTCATGCCGGCACTGACCCCGCCGTCGATGGGGATCGCGAGTCCGGTGAGCGTCGCGCAGTCCTCGCAGACGAGGAAGTGCGCGAGTGCCGCGACCTCCTCGGGCCGCACGATGCGTCCGAGCGGAGCGGCCACGCTGACGACCTTGGCCTCGACGTCACCCGACGGCTGCTGGGCGAGCATCGGCGTGTCGACCGATCCGGGGCAGATGCAGTTGACGCGGATGCCGCGCGGCCCGTATTCGAGCGCCGCCACGCGGGTCATGGAGATCACGGCGGCCTTCGCGGCGCCGTAGGCGACGTAGCCGGGGAAGCCGACGACCCCGGCCAGTGACGCGACGTTGACGATCGACGCCCCCGCCTCCATGTGCGCAGCGGCACCTCGCATGCCGTGGAGCACGCCGAGGGCGTTGACCTCATAGCTGCCGAGCATCGCCTCGTCGCTCGTGTCGTCGATCGCTCCCTCGACGAAGACGCCGGCGCAGTTGACGACCGCGTCGATCCGTCCGTGCTGCTCGGCGGTCGCGTCGATGATCGAGCTCATCGCGCCGGCGTCGCGGACGTCCGCGCGGCGGAACTCCGCTCCTGCGGCGGCGCTGACGGGGCCGGCGTCGTCGCGATCCACCACGACGACCCGCGCGCCCGCCGCGGCGAAGCGGTGGGCGGTCGCCAGCCCGATGCCGGACCCTCCGCCCGTGACGACCGTGACCTTGCCGTGCAGATCGAACATCAGCGGTCCTCCGGCGCGGACGGCACGTCGCCAGGCCCTCCCGCCACGAGCCCGACGTCCTCGTTGGTCGCGCCGCCTTCGGGGATCGTCTGGCCACCGTCGACGACCAGCCCGACGCCGGTGATGTACGCCGCCTCCTCGGAGGCGAGCAGTCGCACGGCCCACCCGATGTCCGGCGGCGTCGCCGCGCGACCGAGCGGGATGGACGGGAGCATCGCGGCGAGGAACTGGGCGCCGCCGGTCGCGCGCAGCCCCTCCGTGTCCACCGTCCCGGGCAGAACGGCGTTGACGGTGATGCCCGCCGGCCCGAGCTCGAGGGCGGCCGTGCGGACGAGGCCGAGCAGCGCCGCCTTGCTCGCGGCGTAGTGCGACAGCCCGGCCATGGCGGTCATCGGGCCGGTGATCGACGCCGTCACGACGATCCGCCCGTTGCCCTGGCGTCGCATCACCGGGGCGACCGCGCGCATGAGCAGCCACGCGGACTTGACGTTGACCGTCATGACCGTGTCCCACAGCTCCTCGGTCGTCTCCTCGATCGTGGCGATCGGGTAGATGCCGACGTTGCTGGCGAGGACGTCGATGCGGCCGGTGGCCTCGACGGCTTCGGCGACGAGGGCGCGGACATCCGCGTCGATCGAGACGTCGCACACGTGCGCGACGGCGCGCCCGCCCGCGTTCGTGATCGCCGTCACCGTCGCCGCAGCCCGGACGCCGTCGCGGTCGGCGACGACGACGTCGGCGCCCTCGGCCGCGAGCACCGTCGCGATGCCGGCGCCGATCCCCGACCCGGCGC
>CALMNS010000168.1 GCA_937871635.1 uncultured Solirubrobacter sp. | reverse complement strand
GTCAACGTGCATCCGTCGCTCCTGCCGGCCTTCCCCGGGGTCGGGGCGATCGACCAGGCCCTCGACTACGGCGTCAAGGTGTTCGGCGTCACGGTGCACTTCGTCGACGAGGGGGTCGACTCGGGGCGGATCATCCTCCAGCGGGCGCTCGAGCTGCCCGGGGCCACGCGGGTCGACGAGGTGCACGCCGCCCTGCGTCCCCTCGAGCACGACCTCCTGTGCCAGGCCGTCTCGCTGCTCGCCCGGGGGGCGGTGCGCCGGGACCCGCAGCACCCCCGCCGCGTCCTCGTGGCGCCCGAGTGAGGCGACCCGGCCGGCCAGGTAGATTCCCGCGCCGATGACGCAGCCCGGTGACGTCCGCATCCGCCGCGCGCTGCTGTCCGTCTCCGACAAGCGGGGGATCGTCGAGTTCGCCCGCGGCCTGGCCGAGCTGGGGATCGAGCTCGTGTCCACCGGCGGCACGGCCCGGGAGCTCGCCGAAGCTGGGCTCGAGGTCCGGGCGATCGAGGACTTCACCGGCTTCCCGGAGATCATGGACGGCCGGGTCAAGACCCTCCACCCCAAGCTCTACGCCGGCCTGCTCGCGCGCCGCGACGAACCGTCGCACATGGTCGCCGCCGAGGAGCAGGCCATCGAGTTCGTCGACCTCGTCTGCGTGAACCTCTACCCCTTCGAGCGCACCGCCGCCCGGCGCGGGGCCACCGACCACGAGATCGTCGAGAACATCGACATCGGCGGGCCGACCATGATCCGCGCCGCGGCCAAGAACGCCGCCTTCGCGGCCGTGGTGGTCAAGCCGGAGAGCTACGACGCGGTGGTCCAGGAGCTGCGCGACACGGAGGGCAGGCTCTCGCTGGCCACGCGGGAGAACCTCGCGGGGGAGGCGTTCGCGCTGACCGCCCGGTACGACTCGGCGATCGCCCGCTGGTACGCCGAGCGCCAGGACGACTTCCCGTCGGTGATCCTCAGCGCCTACGAGAAGGTCGTCGACCTCTCCTACGGGGAGAACCCGCACCAGCGCGCCGCCTACTACTCGCAGGTCGGGTCGCGCATGCACGTGCTCTCCATGGTCCGCCAGGTCCACGGCAAGGAGCTGTCGTTCAACAACGTGCTCGACCTCAACGCCGCCCGGATGCTCGTCCAGGAGTTCGAGCTGCCGGCCTGCGCGATCATCAAGCACAACAACCCGTGCGGCTGCGCGGTCGGCCCGTCGGGGCTCGAGGCCTACGAGCGGGCCTTCGCGTGCGATCCGATGAGCGCCTTCGGGGGCATCGTCTGCGTCAACCGGCCGGTCGACGGCCCGCTCGCCGAGGCGCTCGCCCAGCAGTTCGCCGAGGCCATCTTCGCGCCGCGGTTCACGCCCGAGGCGCTCGAGGTCCTGCAGCAGAAGAAGAACCTGCGGATCCTCGAGGACAACGAGCGCCGGCGGCTGAACTTCACCGAGCGCGACATCAAGCGGGTGATGGGCGGCGTCCTGGTGCAGGACCGCGACGTCGACTACGAGGACCGCACGGAGATGGAGGTCGTGACCGAGCGCAAGCCCTCAGAGCACGAGTGGGGCGAGATGCTCTTCGCCTGGAAGGTCTGCAAGCACGTCCGCTCCAACGCCATCGTGCTCTCGCGCGAGCTGGCGTCGATCGGCATCGGGGCCGGCCAGATGAGCCGCATCGACTCGGTCCGCCTCGCGGTCGACAAGGCGCGCGAGGCCGGCGCGTCGCTCGAGGGCGCGGCCCTGGCCTCCGACGCGTTCTTCCCCTTCGCCGACGGTCCGCAGCTCGCAATCGAAGCGGGCGTCACCGCGGTCATCCAGCCGGGCGGCTCCGTCCGCGACCCCGAGGTCGTCGAGGCCGCGGACGCCGCCGGGATCTCGATGGTCTTCACGCACCGGCGCCACTTCAAGCACTAGAGCTCGGGCGGGGGAACGGGCGACCGTAGCCCGCCCGGCGGGCCGGTGCGGCGCTCGGCGTTCGGGGCCGGGCGGCCCGCCCCCGCCGGCCGGTGCCTAGC
>CALMNS010000167.1 GCA_937871635.1 uncultured Solirubrobacter sp. | reverse complement strand
GCCGCGACCTCTCCGGCGCCGCCCTGCGCGAGGGTGGGCTGCGCGGGATCCGCGAGGTGGTCGAGCGGCTCGAGATCGGCGCCGCCCACGTCATCTGGGGCCACTCGCACCGCGCCGGGCCGTGGGCGGTCGACGACCCGTCGGACTGGACCGCCCGGGCCGGCGTGCGCCTGCACAACACGGGCTCCTGGGTCTACCAGCGCCACTTCCTGACCGACCGCCCCAACGGCTCCCCCTACTGGCCGGGGACGGCGATCGAGGTCGCCGACGACGGGCGCCCGCCGCGGCTGCTGCGCCTGCTCGACGGCTTCTCGCACGACGCGCTCGCCCCGGTGGCGCCCCCGGAGGCGGTCGCGACGCCGCGGCGGCCTACGCCGCCGCCCCGGGCGTGAAGCAGGTGGCGTGGCAGGTCACGCCGTCGCCGATCTCGAGCTCGAGCACGCCGAGCGTGTGGTGGGGGTGCTCGAGCAGGGGGTAGGCGCCCGGGTGGGTGACGGCGATCGCCCGGCCGTTGGCGGTCACGGTCCCGGAGCCTTCGAGCACCGCCCACACCCCGCCGGCCTCGTACGGGCCGCGGTAGGGGCCCGGGTGGTCCTCGGTCTGGGCGGGGAGGAGGAGCCCCGGGGCGTCCTCCGGGCGGACGGGCGGGACGGGCTCGACGCCGTCGAGGCCGAGCAGCTCGGCGATCTCGAGCTCGGTCTCGGCGTAGGCCCCCTCGCCGTAGTGCATCGAGAAGAGCTTGAGCTCCGCGTCCCACAGGTAGCGCCCGGGCCAGCCCTCGTTGCCGTAGAGGTCCCAGATCTCGAGGTCGGAGTCGATGACCACGGGGTGCTCGATCGCGAGCCGCTCGACCGCCGCCCGCACGTTGGCCTCGTCGCGGGCCGGCGGGAAGCCGCCCGTGTGGACGGAGACGACCCGCAGGCCGGCGCCGGCGTAGCGCGCGTGCCACGCCTTGAGGTAGGGCAGCGTGCGCAGCGAGTTCACGCGGCAGAAGTCCCAGAACTCGACGAGCACCGGGCGCCCCTTCTGCTGGTCCATCCGCAGTGGCGCGACGTTGACCCACGGCATCCGGCCCGGGAACATGGGGGCGAAGACCTCGGCGTCGGCGGGCACGCGCATGACGCCGCGCGACGGTATCAGCGCGCCGAGCGCAACCTTCACCCAGAACGGTGGTTAATGCAGTTCCTGTCCCGAAGAGGAGGAGACCTCTTGCGCAAGACCCCCACCCTGCTCGTCGGCCTGCTGGCCTCGGGTGCCCTCGCCGGAACCGCCGTCGCCCAGACGGCCGGTACGCATACCCTCGATGTAGGCGTCTCGCCGAGCAACGCCGGCACGACGGCGAGGCCGGCCAACGTCGGCCTCAAGCTCAACCTCTCGAACAACCGGGCGGCGGGCACGACCGCCTCGAAGATCGAGATCAACCTGCCGTCCGGCCTGAAGATGAACCCGCGCGGCTTCCCGGTCTGCTCCGAGGCGACCATCACCGACGAGGGCGCCGACGCGTGCCCCTCGAAGTCCCGGCTCGGCAAGGGCACGGCCAAGGCGATCGTGAACCCCACCGCGGCCAATCCCTCGAACCTGAGCTTCTCGAACACGTTCTTCGTGGGCGGGCGCAACTTCGTCAACATCTTCCTCCAGCAGTCCCCGGGCGACGTCCGCGCGGTGCTGAAGGGCACGATCTCGAACGGCGGCCGCCGGCTGTCGATCGCCATCCCCCGGGAGCTGCAGCAGCCGGCCCCGGGCGTCTACTCGGCGCTGACGGACATCGTCACGTCGCTGAAGGGCACCACCGGCTCGGGCTCGAAGCGCCACGGCTTCTTCGAGCTGTCCAAGTGCACGGGCGGCAAGCTCCGGGTCTCCACCAAGCTGACCTACGTGCCCAACCCGGGCCCGCCGGCCGCCAGGACCTCCACGGCGTCCGACACGGTCAACTGCCGGCGCTAGCACGGCCCTAGCCGCATCCGCAGCAGAACCGAACGGCCCCGCTCCGGCGGGGCCGTTCCTGGTTCGGAGGTCTCTTAGAATGGGGGCATCGGACGCAACCAGCGCATCGGCTTCGCGGCGCTCGCCGCCCTCGTCGCCGTGGTGGCGGTGATCGTCCTCGGAGGTCGCGAGGACGAGCGGACCGAGCGCGCCGACGCGGTCCCGGCGACCGCGACCCAGAGCGAGACCCCGGCACCGCAGGCCGAGGCCGGGCCCGCGGCGACCGCCACGCCGACGCTCACGCGCACGCCGGCCCCGAGGCCCGAGGTGGTCTCCTACCGCAACGGCGCGGCGGTGGGCGGCATCGAGCGCCTCGAGTTCGAGAAGGGGGAGACGGTCCGCTTCTCCGTCGCCTCCGACCGCGCGGAGGAGATCCACCTGCACGGCTACGACCTGTACCGCGACGTGCCGGCCGGTGGGCGGGCGCGCTTCGCCTTCAAGGCCGACATCGAGGGGATCTTCGAGGTCGAGATGCACGGCTCGGGCGTCCAGGTCGCCGAGCTCCGCGTCGAGCCGTGACGCTCAGGCGGCGCCCGCTCGCCGCCCTCCTCCTCGGCGCGGCGGTCACCCTCCTGCTTCCCGCCGGGGCGGCGGCCCACGGCATCGTCGGCCGGGCCGACCTCCCGATCCCCGAGGAGCTCTTCGCGGTGGCCGCCGCCGTCGTGCTCGTCGTCTCCTTCGCGGCGCTCGCCGGGGGATGGTCGCGCCCCCGGCTCGAGACCTTCGCCGAGCGGCCGGTCGGCCGGGTGCCGCTCGCCCTCGAGGTGCTGGCGGGGGCCTTGGGCGTCATCGTCTTCGCGGCCGTGGTCTACGCCGGCCTGGCGGGCACGGACTCCCAGCAGGACAACCTGGCGCCGAACGCCGTCTACGTCGTGATGTGGGTCGGCGTGCCGTTCGCCTCGCTCCTGCTCGGCGACGTGTTCCGGCTCGTGAGCCCGTGGCGGGCGCTCGGGCGGGGCTTCGGCTGGCTCGCCCGTGTAACGTCGTCCAGAGGACGAGCGCTAGCGAAGCCCGGCCGGACGAAACCAGACCTGCCCGAGCCGCTGCCCTACCCCGAGCGCCTGGGCCGCTGGCCGGCGGTGGCCGGCCTCGTCGCCTTCGGCCTGGCCGAGCTGTGCTTCGCCGCGGGGCGCGAGCCGGGCCCGCTCGCCGTCCTCGCCCTCCTCTACCTCGCGGTGCAGCTCGTGGGGATGAGCCTCTACGGGGTCGAGCCCTGGACGCGGCGCGCCGACGCCCTCGGCGTCTACTTCTCGCTCTTCGCGCGGCTCGCCCCGCTCGCCCGGCGCGCCGACGGGACGGTGGTGCTGCGCGCGCCGCTGGTCGGGGCGGGGCGGACGACCGCCGTGCCGGGCACGGTCGCCCTGCTCGTCGTCGCCATCGCCACCACGGCGTTCGACGGGGCCAAGGAGGGGCCGCTCTTCTCCGACGCCGCGCCGGCGCTGCAGGACCTCTTCACGGGGCTCGGCGCGTCGAAGGGCCTCGGGCTCGAGCTCGCCTTCGTGGTCGGCTACGCGGTGGCCATCGCCGTCGTGGCGGGGATCTACTGGCTCGCGGTCGAGGGGATGCCGTCCGAGCGCGGGCGGCTCGGGCGCGGCGAGCGCGGCCTGCGCCTGGCCCATTCGCTCATCCCGATCGCCGCCGCCTACGTCATCGCCCACTACTTCTCGCTGCTCGCCTACAACGGGCAGGACGCCGCCCGGCTGGCCTCCGATCCGCTCGGCCGGGGGTCGGACCTGTTCGGCACCGCCACCGCCGCGATCGACTACGGGGTCGTCTCGGCCACCGGCATCTGGTACGTCCAGGTCGCGGCGCTCGTGCTGGGGCACGTGGCCGCGCTCGTGCTCGCCCACGACCGCGCGCTGACCCTCTACGGCTCGGCCCGCGCGGCCGTCCGCTCGCAAGTCGTCATGCTGGTGGTCATGGTCTGCTTCACCGGCCTCGGCCTCTACCTCCTCTCGGTGGCCAACGCGTGAAGGCCGGCGGTCTCTCCGCACGGGTCGGTGGGCCCTCATCGGCGGTCCTCGCGTGAGCCTCGTCCTCGCGCACGCCGGGCACTGGCTGATCGACGCGATCTACCTCCTGCCGCTGCTCGCCCTGGTCGTGCTGGTCGGGCTCGGCAAGCTTCGCGAGCGTCGCGAGGGACGCGACTAGCGGGCCCCGTCCGGGACGTAGCGCAGCGCGAGCGCCCCGCTGCCCAGGGCGTGGCACTCGATCAGCCTGAGCGGGACCCGCTCCAGATCCTCGGCGGTCGAGGCCTCGGGGAAGAGCCGGTCCCCGGAGCCCACCACGATCGGGAGCACGACGACGTCGAGCTCGTCGAGGAGTCCCCGGCCGAGCAGGAACCGGACCAGCGTCGGGCTTCCCGCCACGAGGATGTCCCCGCCGGGCTGCTGCTTGAGCGCCCTGAGGCGCTCCTCGAGGTCGTGGCCGAGCACGGTCGTCCCCGGCCAGTCGGTCTCCGTGAGGGTCGTGGAGGCGACGTAACGCTCGACCCCCTGCAGGAACCCGAGCATCGGCGAGTCGGGGTGCTCGGCGCGCAGGGCGCTGTAGCCCTCGAAGGAGCGCCGCCCCATCAGCGCCGCGTCCGACGACTGCCACGCCCCTCCGATCCGCTCGAACAGCTCCTCGTCGAAGTAGGCGAACTGCCAGTCGTCGTCGGCGTCCACCACGCCGTCCAGGGACATGAACATCCCGCTCGTGAGCCTCCGCACCGTCCGCTCCTCGCTCAGGCTCCGAGCTTGCGCAGGTCGTGCACGAGCCCCTCGCTGGTGAGCTTGTCGGCGGGGAAGCCGATGCGCTGCCGCCCCTGGCCGTCGAGGAGCACGACGTAGGCGGAGTGCTCGAGGTCGGAGGTCTGCGGCGCGATCCCGAAGCCCTTCCAGACCCGGGCGAGCTCGCCCCGCTCGCCGAGCAGGAAGCGCATCCGCCCGGTCATCGACTGCTCGACGAGGAAGCGCCGGGCGCGCCGCGGCGTGTCGTTGGCCGGATCGACCGACACCGCGAGGACCGGCACGTCGCGCCCCAGGTCGTCGAGCGCGCCGCGGATCGCCTGCGCCTGGCCCGGGCAGGTGTCCTCGCAGGTCGAGTACAGGAAGGTGACCACGACGGGCCCGCCGCGATGGTCGGCCGGCGACGCGCGCTCGCCGTCCTGGTCGCGCAGGACGAAGTCCTGCGGCGGGATCCCCGGCGGTCGCTGGGAGCCGGCCCAGCCGGTGACGTACTCCTCCTCGGACGGTGTCCGGGAGCCGCTCTCCCGCGCGGCCAGCGCCACGCCGACCACCGCCGCCAGGGCGCAGGCGACCAGCGTGCACAGGGCGAGGAGCAGGCGCGGCGGCACGAACGCCAGGGTAGGGCTAGGCCTCCGTCAATCCGCGCCGGATCGCGTAGCGGACGAGCTCGACCCGATCGCGCATGCCCAGCTTGCGCAGGAGGTTCCCCCGGTGCGACTCGACCGTCTTCTCGGCGACGTGGAGCGTCTCGGCGATCTGCTTGTTCGTGAACGCCTCGGCGATCAGCTTGAGGACCTCCTGCTCGCGCGGGGACAGCGGCTCCTCGGGGCCGACGGAGCCGTCGCGCATCCAGTTGCGGATCATGGAGCGCTCCACCGCGGTGGTCAGGAAGGCGTCGCCCCGGACCACCGCGCGGACCGCGTCGAGCAGCGCGGTGTCGACCTCGCGCTTGAGGACGTAGCCCGAGGCGCCGGCCTTCAGCGCCTCGAAGACGTAGCGCTCGTCGTCGTGCATGGACAGGATGAGGACGGGCGTCCCCGGCAGGTGGGCCCGGATCTGCCGGGCGGCCTGCAGGCCGGTCATGCGGGGCATGGAGACGTCGAGGACGCAGACGTCCGGCCGGGTGGCCAGGGCCAGCTCGAGCGCCTCGACGCCGTCCGTGGCCTCGGCGACGACGGTCATGTCGGCCTGGCGCTCGAGCAGGAGGCGCATGCCGCCCCGGACGATCCCGTGGTCGTCGGCGATCAGGATGCGCAGGCTCACGGTGGGGATCCCCTCATAGGGTCAGCTCGACGGTGGTCCCGCCGCCCCGGCGGGAGAGGACGGAGAAGTCGCCGCCGACGAGCAGCGCGCGCTCGCGCATGCCCGAGAGCCCCAGCCCGCCCGGCCGGCCCTGCACCGCGCCGCTCGGCGCGTAGGAGGGCCGGAACCCCCGCCCGTCGTCGCAGACGCGCAGGACGGTGCCGCCGACGAAGGAGAGCTCGACGTCCACGTGGCGCGCCTCGGCGTGCTGGGCGACGTTGGAGAGGCTCTCCTGCGTGACGCGGTAGATGACGAGCTGCTGCTCGTCGGAGAGCTCCGGGACGTCGCCGTGGCGCGTGAAGCGGGCCTGGATGGCCGTGCGGTCGCCGAAGTCGGTGACCTGGGAGGCCAGCGCGGCGACCAGGCCATGGTCGTCGAGCGCGGTGGGGCGCAGCTGCCGGGCGAGGGCGAGGAGCTCCTCCATGGCCCGGTTGGCGAGCGCCTTGGTCTCGCGCAGCTCGGCGCGCAGGTCCTGCGGGGCGTCGCCGATCGTCGCCTCGAGCCGCAGCAGGATCCCGGTCAGCGCCTGGTTGACCTCGTCGTGGAGGTCCTGGGCGAGGCGGTGGCGCTCCTGCTCCTGGGCGCGGAGCACCGCCGAGCCGGCCTGCCGGCGCTCGTCCTCGAGCCGGGTGAGCATCGAGTTGAAGCGGACGGTCAGCCGGTGGACCTCCTGCGACGCCCGCCGCGGGACCGCCGCGCGGGTGAGCTTGCCGGGGCGGCCCGAGAGGTCGGCGGCGTCGATCACCGCGACGAGCTGGTCCATGGGCGCGAGGCGGCGGCGGAGCACCAGCGAGTTGAGGAGGATCGCGCAGAAGACGCACAGGACGAGCAGGAGCAGCCCTTCGGCCGAGGCGGCGTCGTCGAAGCGGTCGCGCGCGACCGCCGCCGCCACGAAGGCGGTGACCCCCACGAGCAGGGCGTTGACGGTCAGGACCTGGGTCAGGAGGGTGCGCGAGTGCATGCGTCGAGAGGCGTATCGGCACCCCCGGCGCAGGACGTGACCGTCGCTATACTTCCTGAAGCATTGAACGTCGATCGCAGATCAGGGGAATGAGCATGCCCACCGGCGCCGAGGTCATCCGAGAGGTCAAGGGTCGCATCGACGAGGTCGACCCCGGAACGGTCCACGCCGACCTCGAGTCGGGCAACGGGAATGCCCCCGTCCTCATCGACGTCCGCGAGTCCGACGAGTTCGAGGCGGGCCACATCCCGGGCGCCCGGCACGTGCCGCGCGGCCACCTCGAGTCGCGCATCGAGGGCGCGGCGCCGGACCGCTCGCAGCGGGTCGTCCTCTACTGCGCGTCGGGCAACCGCTCGGCGCTCGCTGCCGACACGCTCGAGCGGCTGCTCGGCTATGAGCACGTGGAGTCGATGACCGGCGGGATCACCCTGTGGAAGGACCGCGGCTACGACGTCGAGGTCCCCCGCAGGCTGACCAAGGAGCAGCGCGAGCGCTACTCGCGCCACATCCTCATCCCCGAGGTCGGGCTCGAGGGCCAGCAGAAGCTGCTCGACGCCAAGGTCCTCCTGCTCGGCGCCGGCGCCCTGGGCTCGCCGACCTCGCTCTACCTCACCGCCGCGGGCGTGGGGACGATCGGCATCGTCGACAACGACGTGGTCGACCTCTCCAACCTCCAGCGCCAGGTCATCCACACCACCGACCGGATCGGCGAGTCGAAGGTCGAGTCGGCCCAGCTGACCATGAAGGCGCTCAACCCGGACGTCGACGTGCGGACCTTCGACCTGCGCCTGGACGCGTCGAACATCATGGAGGTCCTGCAGAGCGAGGACTGGGACGTCGTCGTCGACGGGCTCGACAACTTCCCCACCCGCTACCTGCTCAACGACGCCTCGGTCCGCCTGCGGATCCCGGTGGTCAGCGCCGCGATCCTCGGCTTCGACGGCCAGCTGTCGGTCTTCGAGCCCTACGTCGGCCCGTGCTACCGCTGCCTGTTCCCGACGCCCCCGCCGGCCGAGCTCGCCCCGTCGTGCGGCGCCAACGGCGTGCTCGGCGTCCTGCCCGGCACGATGGGGATGCTGTCGGCCACCGAGGCGATCAAGCTCATCATCGGCAAGGGCGACACCCTCACGGGCCGCCTGCTCCTCTACGACGCCCTCGCGGCGACGTTCACCGAGCTCAAGGTGCGGCGCGACCCGGACTGCCCGATCTGCTCCCGGGCCCCGGACGACATCACCGACGAGGAGATGGGCGTCTTCCCCGACTACGAGGCGTTCTGCGCCGCGGCCGGATGAACGACGACCGGATGGCGTCGACGTCCTCGGGGTGCCGGCTGGACGCCGGCACGGGGTAGCTTCCTCGCATGGCCACGATCAAGATCCCGCCCGTCCTGCGCGCCTCCGTGGGAGGCGAGCGCGAGGTGGAGGCCGACGGCGCGGACGTCGGCACCGTCCTGCACGCCCTCGCCGCCCAGCACCCCGCCACCCAGTCGCAGCTCTTCGGCGCCGACGGCGAGCTCAACCGGTACGTCAACGTCTACCTCAACGACGAGGACGTGCGGGTGCTCGGCGGGCTGCAGACGAACGTGGGGGAGGGCGACACGCTCGTGATCCTGCCGGCGATGGCGGGTGGGGAGCGGTAGGCGCCGGCTAGGAGGCGATGAACGGCTCGACCGCGCGCAGGACCTCGTCGCGCTCGAGCGCCGGCTCGAACGTGTCGGGCGACGGGTCCTCGCCGGTGGCCAGCCGGAGGGCGGCGGCGTGGCGGGCCTCGACCTGGACGATGCCGCCTGCCGCGGCGAGGATGCGCTTGTCCGAGATGGCCGGCGCGGCCCCGTTGTAGGCCGAGACGCCGGTGTCCTCGAGCGTGACCGCGAGCTTCTCGAAGTCCGCCCGCGAGGTGAGCGGGAAGGTGAACCGCGGCCGCTCGGCGGGCCGGCCGCCGAGCTCCTCCACGGTGGCGACGAGCCCGTCGACGTGCTCCCGCTCGTGGTTGCCGAACTCCTCGGCGAGGATGGCGAGCTCCATGCCCAGGTCGATCTCCCGCGCGCGGCGGTAGAAGTCCGCCTCGAGGTACTCAAGGGTGAGGGCGAAGTTCACCACGTCGACGTCCCCGCCGGCCTGCGCGGCCGCGCGCCGGACGAGCGGGGTGACCGCCGCCGTGCCGTAGACGGCGCCGGCGCCCAGGACGGCGCGCAGCAGGAAGGCGGAGCGGGTCATGCCCTCGATCTCGACGGCGGCGAGCCGGGGATGGGCGAGACGGTTCACGATGACCTCAGGAAGGGCTGGACGGACTCGAGCACCTCGGCGGCGGTCGCCGGTTCGGCGTACGCGCTGCGGGCCGGCTTCTGGCCGGTGAGCTCGGCGAGGGCGGCGGCGTGGCGGGCCTCGACGGAGTGGATGGAGAGCGCCGCGGCCAGGATCTCGGGGTCCTTGATGAAGGCGGCCTGCCCGAGGTAGGCCCTGGCGCCGAGGTCCTCGACGGTGGCGGCGAGCTCGAGGACGGCCTCGGCCCGCTCGAGCGGGAACTCCGTCCGGGGCTTGTCGGCCGGCTTGCCGCCCGCGTCGCGGATGAGGCGGGTCAGCGCGGTCACGTGCTCGTCCTCCTGCTCGCCGAAGCGACGGACGAGCTCGAGGGCCTCGCCCGAGAGGAGGTCGGCCTCGGCGACCGCGGCGTAGAAGTCCGCCTCGACGTACTCGAGGGTGAGCGCGTAGTTCGCGATGCCGACGTCCCCCTCGCCGAAGCGGCGCGTGCCGGGGTCCGAGGTCGGGAAGGACTCGGCGCCCCCGCGCTCGCCGCCCTCCTCGTCCTCGGAGCCGCCGCACGCGCCCAGCGTCACGGCACCGGCCAGGGAGGCGCCGCCGAGCGCCAGGAAGCGCCGGCGCGAGGGGAGGTTCGGGTCCGTCATCGCCCGCAGCCTAGCCCGGGAACCACCATCGCCTTGACCGAGCGCGGGTCCTCGCGCCCCGCGAGGAGCGCCGCCTCGGCGTCCTCGAGCCCGTAGCGGCCGGTGATGATCGCCTCCGGGTCGACCCGGCCGGCGGCGGTCATGGCGATCGCGGTCGGGTAGATGTTGGCGTAGCGGAAGGTGCCGGTCAGCCAGATCTCGTTCGCCTGGACGAAGGCCAGCGGCACCGACGCGTCCTCCTCCGGGCCCATCCCGACCACCACGGCGGTGCCAGCCGGGCGCAGGGCCCGGATCCCGTCGTGCAGCGAGGCGGGATGGCCGGAGCACTCGAGCAGCACGTCGGCCTCGACGCCCGCCTCGGGCAGCGGCGTCTCGTCGACCTGGAGCGTCCGCGTCGCGCCCGCGGGGACCGCCGCCTCGAGGCGGTGCGGGTTGACGTCGGCGACGACGATCTCCGTCGCCCCCGAGGCCCGCGCCACCTGGGCGGCGAGCAGCCCGATCGGCCCCGCGCCCGTGATCAGCACCCGGTCGCCGGGGCCGACGCCCCCCTTGCGGCACGCCCAGATCCCGACGCTCAGCGGCTCCATGAGCGCGCCCGCCTCGTCCGAGACCCCGTCGGGCAGCGCGAAGGCGAAGTCCTCGTGGATGGCCACGAAGTTCGCGAAGGCGCCGTCGATCGGCGGGGTGGCGAAGAAGACGACGTCCGGGCAGAGGTTGTAGCGGCCCGCGCGGCACTCGCGGCAGCGGCCGCAGGGCACCCCGGGCTCGAGCGCCACCCGGTCGCCGATCGCGTGCCGGCCGGCCTCGGTGCCGAGGGCGACGACGTGGCCGCTGGACTCGTGGCCGAGCACCATCGGCGCGTCGACCACGAAGGGCCCAATCCGGCCCTCCTCGTAGTAGTGGACGTCCGAGCCGCAGACGCCGACCGTCGCGATCTCGACCACCACCTCGCGCGGACCCGGCTCGGGCATCGGCCGCTCCTCGATGCGCAGATCGCGGGTGCCGTGGAGCACCGCCGCGCGGTTCACTCGCCGGTCACCGCCCCCAGGGTCAGTCCCGTCACCAGCCAGCGCCGCACGATGAGGCCGACCACGATCATCGGCGCCACCACGATCGTCCCGATCGCGGTGAGCTGGCCCCAATCGATCTCCGTCTGGGTCACGAGCTGGGAGGCGGCGATCGGGAGCGTCTGGGAGTCCGGCCCGGAGAAGGTCGAGGCGAACGCGTAGTCGTTCCACGAGAAGACGAGGCAGAGGACCGCGGTGGTCGCCACGCCGGGGAGGACGAGCGGCAGGGCGATGCGCCGGAACGCCTGCCAGCGGGTCGCCCCGTCGACGAGCGCGGCCTCCTCGAGCGCCGGGGGCAGGTCGGCGAAGAAGGCGTTCATGATCCAGATCGCGAACGGCAGGTTGAAGGTGAGGTAGGCGACGATCAGGCCGAGGGTCGTGCCCAGCAGGTCCGTCGCCCGGAAGATGACGAACAGCGGCAGGACCACCGCGGCGATCGGCGCCATCCGCGTCGAGATGATCCAGAACGCCACGTGGTCCTTGCCGCGGAAGCGCGAGCGGGCGAGGCCGTACCCCGCCAGGCAGCCGAGCGCCACCGCGATGACCGTGGAGACCCCCGCGGCGATGACCGAGTTGGTCACGTAGCCGCCGATGTTGTTGCCCGAGAGCAGCGTGTCGTAGTGCTCGAGGGTCGGGGTGAAGCCGACCTTCGGCGGGTCGGCGGTCAGGTCGCCGGACGGCTTGAACGACGACATCACCATCCACAGGAGCGGCACCACTGTCCACAGCGTGACCGCCGCGAGCAGGACGGGAACGCCGATCCGCTTGCCGACGCCTCCGCGCGCGTCGCTCACTTGGCCAGCCCCCGTCGCTTGAGCTGGTTCATGAAGACGTTGGCCAGGATGATCGACACCGCCAGCATCGAGAGGCCGATGGCGGCCGCGTAGCCGAGGTCGAAGAAGCGGAAGCCCGTCTCGTAGAGGCGGATCGGGATCGTCTTGGTCGCGTCCGCCGGACCGCCGTTGGTGGTGTTCGTGATGATGTCGAAGTAGCGGATGGCGTCCATCGAGCGGATCAGCAGCGCGACGATCAGCACGCCCGAGATGAGCGGCAGGACGATGTGGCGCAGGCGGCTCCAGTAGTTGGCGCCGTCGATCGAGGACGCCTCGATGACCGACTTGGGCATGGAGGCCAGCCCCGCCAGGACGATCAGCGTGATCAGCGGCGTCCACTGCCAGACGTCCATGAGCGTCACCGCCACGAACGCCGCCGTCGTCCCGCCGAGGATCTCCCCGGTGTAGATCCCGGTCTCGCGCAGCACCCAGGCGTAGAGGCCGTAGGTCGAGTCGGTCAGGAAGCGCCCGAGCAGCCCGACGATCACCGGGGCCATGAACATCGGCATGAGCAGCGCGCTGAGCAGGACGTTGCGCCCGCGGACGATCTCGTGCAGGAGCAGGGCGATGCCGACGCCGAGGAACATCTCGAGGCCGACGGTGGCCACGAAGTAGACGACTGAGCGCAGCCAGCTCGCGCCCACCGCTCCGTCGGAGAACAGGCGGGTCCAGTTGTCGAACGCCGCCCACTCGAGCGAGATCCCGCCGAGCAGGCCGACGCGCGAGAAGGAGAGGGCGACGATGTAGAGGAACGGGAAGATCGAGAGGAGCGCGAGCACCGTGAGGGCCGGCGCCATCAGGCGGCCCTCGAAGGAGAGCCCGCGGCGGCGCCGCTTGGGGGCGGGGGCGTCCCTGGGGCCGGCGGTGGCGGTCTTGGGAGCAGCGACAGCGCCCATAGCTAAGCCCTCGCCAGCGAGGCGGCGGTGTCGATCGCGCGGACGAAGCCGCGCTTGGCCTCGCGCATGGTGCGCTCAGGGTCCTGCTGGCCCGCGAGCATCTTCGAGAGCTGCGTGAACATCGTCGTGTCGCACTCGTTCCAGGCGGCGATCTTCGGCCGCAGGCCGATGTTCTCGGGCAGCCAGGCCTCGAACACGGCGTTCGTGGTCAGCACGTTGGGCAGGTCGGAGGGCGGCTGGCGGGCCCGCTTGACCTCGGGCACCCGGTAGACCGAGGCGCGCGTCGGCGTCCCGCCGCCCGTCTCGCTCTTGAGGTTGGAGAGCTGGATGTCCGGCGAGGTGGCCCAGTTGACGAAGAGCCAGGCCGCCTCCTGCTCGGCCTTGGGCGCCGTGCCGTTGATGCCGATCCCGCAGCCGCCGTACATGCAGGCGCGGCGCTTGGGCCCCTTGGGGAGCGGGGCGTAGCCGACCTTGCCCTTGATGTCGGAGTCCTCGATCGACGCGGCGAACTCGTGCCACAGGGGGGCCATCGCCATCCCGCCGGCCATGAAGCCCTCGGCCAGGCCCGTCCAGTCCCAGCCGACGGAGCCCGGGTTGCCGATCTCCACGAGCCGCCGGTAGACGTCGGCGGCCTCGAGCGCCTCGGGGGAGTCCAGCAGCGGCTCGCCGGGCTCGGTCACCCCGATCCGGCCGACCTTCTGGCCGTCCTCGAAGTAGTCCCCGCCGTAGGCCCACAGCAGGTTGGAGAAGTCGTTCATCAGCGAGTCGTGCTGCTTGGCCATGTTGCCGTGGCCGAACGGCACGTCGTCGGACTCGTCGCGGAACCACTTCGACGTGGCGTAGAACTGCTCCCAGGTTGAGTCGGCGCTCGGGCGCGGGTCGAAGCCGAGGTCCTGCTCCATGCGCTCGGCGTGCTTGTCGAACAGGTCGGTCCGGTACATCCAGATCATCGTCGGGGCGTCGTAGGGCAGCGCGAGCACCCGCTCGTCGACGAAGCGCCCGGCGGCGTCCATCTGGGTCGGAAAGAAGTCGTTCGGGTCCTCGAGGCCGGGCAGCTTGTCGTCGTCGGCGAACTGGCGCAGGTCGGCGAGCGCGTCGGCGTAGGGGGCGAGGATCTGGTACGGGTCGGCGTAGATGACCTGGTAGGCGCCCTCGCCGCCGGCGAAGTCGAGCGCCACCTTCTGCACGAGCGCGGCCAGCTCGAGCTGGACGACCCTGACGTCGATGCCCGTCAGCTGCTTGAACGGGGCGAGGTTGGCGACGATCGCGGCGGTCGGCGCGGTGTTCTCCGAGATGAAGTTGAGGGTCGTCCCCGCGTAGCGCCGCCACTCCGGGGCGGACTCGTCGACCCGCGCGCCGCCTGAGCCGCCGCAGCCCCCGAGCGCGAGCGCCGCCCCTCCGGCGCCCAGCATCCCCAGCATCTCCCGGCGCGTCAGCGCGCCGCCTTCTCCGCTCATCTGAGACTCTTCCCCGCTCACCTGAGACGACCCCTTCCTGGCCAGCATGCCCGCCGTCCCGGAGGCCAAACCCAGCGTGGATGGCTGATTCCGAATGGGCCGCATGGCCGGATGACGTGCCCGACACATCGACCTGTCTCGCCTGCGGCTCGCCGCCGGCTTCGCCTCGTCGGCACCCGGAAGATCGCCGATAACCCCGCTATCGGCTTCACTTCCGGGCACCGCCCAGCTCGGTCAGGCCCGCCCCCGCCCACGCGGCCCATTCGGAATCAACCATCTAGCGCCGGCGTGCCAGCGGGTCGCCGACCGCGGCGGGCTCCACCCCCAGCTCGCGCAGGACGCCGGCCAGCGCGTGCCGGCGGACCGCGCCGAACTCGAGCACGTGCGCGAGGACGCCGCCGTAGGTGAAGGACTCCGGCGGCTCGCAGAGCCCGTCGACGAAGGCGTCGTCCCAGGCGCCGCGCTCGCGGATCGCGGCGAAGCGGCGCGACAGCTCCCCGGCCGCCGTGTCGAGGCGCGCGAGCCGGTCGCCCCCGCCGGGCGGGACGGCCGGTGTCAGGCGGCCGTCGATGGCCGCCGTCCAGACCTCGAGCGTGCCGACGAGCCGCTCGGCCATGAGCGCCGCCGTCGGCTCCTCGCCCTCGAACCACACCACCACCAGGCCGGGACGCAGCGGGCGCTCGAGCGCCGCGGCCGGCAGGTCGCCGACGGCGACGTCGTCGTCGCGCGCGACCGGGCCGTCCGGGTCGTGCTGCCGGCGGACTAGGAGGGCGCCAGGCGGTAGAGCACCTCGCCGGCCTTGTCCACCACCAGCGCGCCGGGGTCCGCGCGCCACGCGGCCAGGTCGACGTCGGTCGGGTCGCGGGAGCCGAGGGAGTGCTGCGCGCACCGCTCGGCGCTGATCCCGGTCGCCAGCACCACCGAGATCCGCGGCTGCTCGCCGCGCTCGGCGTCCCACGTGCCGGCGCCCTTGAGG
>CALMNS010000166.1 GCA_937871635.1 uncultured Solirubrobacter sp. | reverse complement strand
CCAGTCGCCGTCGACGTTCGGCCTGCGACCGCCGCCGCGCACGGCGCCGCCGCCGCATGCGGCCCCCGCGCCGGGCCGCGGATCCGTCCGCCCCGGCCCATACCGTCGCCCGACCATGTCCCCTCCGTCCGTCGCCTTCGACGTCGCCCCGTGCGACTTCGACGCCGTGCACCGCCTGGCGATCGAGCTCGGTGTCTCGCGGACGCTCGCCCAGGTGCTGACCCGGCGCGGACTTGGCGATCCGGCCATCGCCCGCCGGTTCCTCGCGGCGGAGGACCGTCACGAGCTCGACGAGCTGGGGGGGCTGCTCCCGGCCGTGCAGCTGATCGCCGACCACGTGCGGCGCCGGTCGCGCATCACCGTCCACGGGGACTACGACGTCGACGGGGTGTGCTCCACGGCGATCCTCGTCCGGGTGCTTCGGACCCTCGGCGCGGACGTCGACTGGTACCTGCCCAGCCGCACAGAGGACGGCTACGGGCTCTCGCAGGCCACGGTGGACCGCCTCGCCGCCCGGGGCACCGAGCTCATCGTCACCGTGGACTGCGCCATCACCGCGGTCGCCGAGGTGGCGGCGGCCCGTGCCGCCGGGATGGACGTCGTGGTCACCGACCACCACGCGCCGCGGGCGGACGGCGCGCTGCCCGACGCCCCGATCGTCCATCCCGCGCTCGGCGAGTACCCCTGCCGGGACCTCTGCGCCGCCGGGGTCGCCCACAAGGTCGCCGCCGCGCTGCTGCGGGCGACGGGGCACGACCCCGCGCAGGCCGACGAGGACCTCGACCTCGTCGCGCTCGCCACGGTGGCCGACGTCGTGCCGCTGCTCGGCGAGAACCGCCGCCTGGTCCGCGAGGGGATCAGGGTCCTCGGCCAGACCCGCAAGCCGGGCCTCCGCGCCCTGATGGCCGTGACCCGCGTGGATCCCAGCGGCCTGGACGCCCAGGCCATCGGCTTCCGGCTCGCGCCCCGGATCAACGCGGCCGGGCGCCTGTACCGCGCCGACGCGGGGCTCGAGCTCGTGCTCACCGAGGACCCCGAGCGCGCGCGAGCCATCGCGGAGGAGCTCGACGCGGTCAACGCCGAGCGGAGGGACGTCGAGACGCGGATCCGCTTCGAGGCCGAGGCGATGGTGCGCGAGCTCAACGGCGCAGGCGGAGCGGGAGCCGATCCCCCGGCCTACGTCCTCGCGGCCGAGGGGTGGCATCCCGGCGTCATCGGGATCGTCGCCTCGCGGATCGCCGAGCGCCACCACCGCCCGACGGTCCTCATCGCGCTCGAGGGGGAGGAGGGGTCGGGCTCGGGGCGCTCGATCCCGGGGTTCGACCTGCTCGCCGGCCTCACCGCGGGTGCGGACGAGCTGCGCCGCTACGGGGGGCACCGCGCCGCCGCGGGCTGCACCATCGCGCGCAACCGGGTCGACGCCTTTCGCGAGGCGTTCTGCGCCCACGCCGCGGCCGTCCTCACCCCCGAGCTGCTCCAGCGCCGGGAGCGGATCGACGCCGTGGTCGCCGGCGACGCGCTCGACCTCTCGCT
>CALMNS010000165.1 GCA_937871635.1 uncultured Solirubrobacter sp. | reverse complement strand
CCCCGCGACCGCGTGCCCGGAGCGCGTCGATAGCGAGGTTCGCCGCCGTGCGGTGCAGCCAGGCGCGCTGCTGGTCGACCGAGCGGCCGCGCGGCGCCGAGCGCCAGCCGCGCAGGAGCGTCTCCTGGGTCAGGTCGGCCGCCGTCTCGGGGTCGCGGACCATGCGGCGCAGGCGCCGCTCGAGGCGCGGGCGCTCGGCGTGCAGGAGGGCGTCGAAGGTCATCGCAGGGGAAGACGATGACGGGGGCGTGGACCGGACATGCGGGTGGTGGAACGCGGGGGCGGCGTGGTGTGTGAGCGGGAGGTCGAACGTTGACGACCCTCCGCGGCGGTCGATCCGCCGCCCTCCCCAGCGCCGTTGACCCTCGTCCCCCCGCGCCGCGCCCCGCGCGCCGAGGGGCCACCCTCGCCCTACGTCCCGAACAGCCGATCCCCCGCATCCCCCAGGCCGGGGCGGATGAAGGCGTCGGCGTCGAGGCCGCGATCCAGGGTCGCGCAGACGATCGGCACGCCCGGGTGCTCGGCGCGCAGGGCGCGGACGCCCTCGGGAGCGGCGACGAGGCAGACGAAGCGGATCCGCTCGGCGCCCGCCTGGCGCAGCCGGGTCAGGGCGTGGACCGCGGAGCCACCCGTGGCCAGCATCGGGTCGACCAGGACCACCTCGGCGGACGGGACCTGCTCGGGCAGCAGCTCGTAGTAGCCGACGGGCTCGGTCGACACCTCGTCGCGGTAGATGCCCAGGTGGCCGACCCGGGCCTCCGGGACGAGCCGGAGGAAGCCCTCGACCATGCCGAGGCCGGCCCGGAGGATGGCGACCACGACGATCTCGTCGGCCAGCCGCGCCCCGGCGGTCGTCTCCAGCGGGGTCTCGACGTCCTCCCGGTCGAGGGCGAGGTCGCGGAGCGCCTCGTAGCCCAGGCAGGTCGCCGCCTCGGCCAGGGCGGCCCGGAAGGCGGCCGACGGCGTCCTGCGGTCGCGCAGCACGGAGAGGTGGCGGGCGACGAGCGGGTGGTCCACGACGGTCACGCCCTCCATGCCGCCCGGACTCTAGTGTCCGGCGCGCATGCGCAACGTCGAGCTCAAGGCGGTCGATCGCGACCCGGAGCGGACCCTCGCGGCGGCGCTCGCGCTCGAGGGCGTCCGCGACGAGGGCGTCCTCGTGCAGCGCGACACCTACTTCGCCGGGACGCGGGAGGGGCGGCGGCTCAAGCTGCGCGAGGAGGTCGGTCGGGGCGCCGTCCTCATCCCCTACGCGCGTCCTGACGACCCGGCCGTGCGCGTCTCGGACTACGCGCTCGTCCCCGTGCCGGACCCCGACGCGCTGCGCGAGGCGCTGGCCGCGGCGCTCGGGGTGCGCGTCGTCGTCGCCAAGCGCCGCCGGCTGCTCCTCTGGGGGGCGGTGCGGATCCACCTCGACGACGTGGAGGGCCTCGGCCGCTTCCTCGAGCTCGAGGCGGTGGCTCCGCCCGAGTCCGACCTGTCGGGCGAGCGCGAGGCGGTCGCGCGGCTGCGCGCGGCGCTCGCCATCGGCGACGACGTCCTGCGCGAGGGCTCCTACTCCGACGCGCTCCTCGCCCGCGACCCGGATCCCGAGCTCGTCGCGCTGGCCCGCGCGGCGGTGGCCTCCGCCTACGCGCCCTACTCGGGCTTCCACGTGGGCGCCGCCCTGCTGCTGGCCGA
>CALMNS010000164.1 GCA_937871635.1 uncultured Solirubrobacter sp. | reverse complement strand
GACCGGCACCGGGTCGATGCCCAGGGCGCGGAACGCGCGGTGGACGGCGATGACCTCGCGCTCGAAGCCCGCGAGGTCGCCGCCCGCCCCCGCCACGGCAAGCACCACGAGCGCCCGCCGCGCCGCGGGCGGCGAGACCTCCGTCTCGGCCTGCTCGGCCAGCTCGCGGGCGTGGCGCCACAGGTCCCGGAGCGATGCGGGACTGAGGGGCGCTACTCCCACTCGATCGTGCCCGGGGGCTTCGAGGTGATGTCGAGCACCACGCGGTTGACCTCGCGGATCTCGTTGATCATCCGCGAGGCGATCTGCTCGAGCAGGTCGTACGGCAGCCGGGCCCAGTCGGCGGTCATCGCGTCGTCGGAGGTCACCGCCCGGATGGCGACCAGGTAGCCGTAGGTGCGCTCGTCGCCCTGCACGCCGACCGTGCGGATGTCGGGGAGCACGCAGAACGACTGCCAGAGCTCGCGGTAGAGCCCGGCCTTGCGGATCTCGTCCTGGAGGATCGCGTCGGCGTCGCGCAGCGTGTCGAGCCGCTCCTTGGTCGCCTCGCCCCCGACGATCCGGATGGCCAGGCCCGGACCCGGGAAGGGCTGGCGCCAGACGAGCCGCTCGGGCAGCCCGAGCTCGGCGCCGACGGCGCGGACCTCGTCCTTGAACAGCGCCCGCAGCGGCTCGACGAGCTCGAACTCGAGGTCCTCGGGGAGCCCGCCGACGTTGTGATGCGATTTGATCGTCGCCGCCCCCGTGCCGCCGCCGGACTCGATGACGTCGGAGTAGAGGGTGCCCTGGACGAGGTACGCCGCGCCCTCGAGGGCCAGCGCCTCCTCCTCGAAGACGCGGATGAACTCCGCGCCGATCGCCTTGCGCTTGGCCTCGGGCTCTGAGAGCCCCTTGAGGCGAGCGAGGAAGCGGTCCTCGGCGTCCACCGCCACGAGCGGCACCTTGAAGTGGTCGCGGAACGCGGAGATGACCTGCTCGCCCTCGTTCTTGCGCATGAGCCCGTGGTCGACGAACACGCAGGTCAGCTGGTCGCCGACCGCCCGGTGCACGAGGAGGGCGGCGACGCTCGAGTCCACCCCGCCCGAGAGCCCGCAGATCACGCGCCCGTCCCCCACCTGCGCCCGGATGCGCTCGATCTGCTCGGCGGCGATCGACTCGGGGCTCCAGTCCGTCGCGCAGCCGCAGACGTCGGTGAGCCAGCGGGTGAGGATCTCCTGGCCGTACGGGGTGTGGACCACCTCCGGGTGGAACTGGATCCCGTAGAGGCCGCGCTCGACGTCCTCGAGCGCGGCGACGGGGGACTCCGAGGACGACGCCAGCGCCGTGAAGCCCGGCGGCGGGGCGAAGACCGTGTCGCGGTGCGACATCCAGCAGCTCTGCTCGGCGGGCAGCCCGCCCAGCAGCCGGCCGCCGTCGCCGGCCAGCGTCAGCCGCGACCGGCCGAACTCCCCCACCTCGGCGCCCTTGACGTCCCCGCCCAGCGCGCGCACGAGGGCCTGCATCCCGTAGCAGATGCCGAGCACCGGGATCCCGAGCTCGAGCAGGGCGGGATCGAGCGCCGGCGCCCCCGGGGCGTAGACCGAGGCGGGCCCGCCGGAGAGGATGAGCCCCTTCGGCGCCCGCCGGCGGACCTCGTCGGCGCCGACATGGTGCGGCAGGAGCTCGGAGAAGACGCCGCACTCGCGGACCCGCCGCGCGATGAGCTGCGAGTACTGGCCCCCGTAGTCGAGCACCACCACCTCGTCGGTGGCCAGCGCCCGCTCGGGCGCCAGCGCCTCGACGGGCTGCTCGGCGGGCAGCGCCGAGCCGGCGCCGTCCGTCGTGAGGCCGCCGGGCTCAGTCGTCAGCTCGCGCGCCCGCGCCGCCGAGGGATCCAGGTCGGTCGACAACTAGTGGCCGTCCCCGCAATTACGGAGCGTCTCCGGCGGCGTCCGGACGCGCCTGACGGCCGCCGCTGCCCGCCCCCGTAACCCCGCTACGCAGCCGGGCAGCGGCGACCGCCAGCCACGCCCGGCCATCCGCCGGAGCCGGACCGTACTTCCGGGAACAACCACTAGTTAGAGACCAGCTCCGCGACCCGCGGGACGCCGTCGTCGGCGGCGCGGGCCTGGGCCTGCGCGGCCATCCCCAGCTGCTGCTCGCGCTGGAGGTGCTTGCCCTCCGTCTGCAGGGCGGGGGCGACCATCAGCTCCGCGCGGTTGAACTCGGCGATGTCCCGGTAGCCGCAGGTGGCCATCGATGTGCGCAGGCCGCCCATCAGGTTGAACGTCCCGTCGTTCTCCCGGGCGGGACCCACGATGATCTCCTCGAGCGAGCCGTTCTGCACCGTGGCGACGCGGGCGCCGCGCGGCAGGGTCGGATGGAAGGTCGCCATCCCCCAGTGGAAGCCGTGCCCGGGCGCCTCGTAGGCGCGCGCGAGCGGGGAGCCGACCATCACCGCGTCCGCCCCGCAGGCGATCGCCTTCGCGACGTCGCCGCCGTTGCGCATCCCGCCGTCGGCGATCACCTTGCAGTACTCGCCCGTCTCGAGCATGTTCTGCGAGCGGGCGGCGGCGACGTCGGCGATCGCCGTCGCCTGGGGGACGCCGATGCCGAGGACCCCGCGCGTGGTGCAGGCCGCCCCGGGCCCCACGCCGACGAGCACGCCGACCGCGCCCGAGCGCATGAGGTGCAGGCCCGTGTGGTAGCTCGCGCAGCCGCCCGCGACCACGGGGACCGGCAGCTCGGCGATGAACTCCTTGAGGTTGAGCACGTGGCCCTGGCTCGAGACGTGCTCCGCCGAGATCACGGTGCCCTGGATGACCATGATGTCCAGCCCCGCGTCGAGCGCCACCTCGTAGTACTGCTCGACCTTCTGCGGGGTGAGCGAGGCGGCCACGACGACGCCCTGCTCCTTGATCTCCTCGATCCGCTGCCGGATGAGCTCCGGCTTGACCGGCTCGGCGTAGATGTCCTGCATCTCGCGGGTCGCCTCGGCGCGATCGAGGTGCGAGATGCGCTCGAGCTGCGCGTCGGCGTCCTCGTACCGGCACCAGATGCCCTCGAGGTTGAGCACGGCGAGGCCGCCGAGCCGCCCGATGACCCCGGCGGTGCGGGGCGAGACGACCCCGTCCATGGCCGAGGCCAGCAGCGGGAGCTCGAACCGGTAGGGCCCGAGCGTCCAGCTCACGTCGACGTCGTCAGGGTCGCGCGTCCGGCGGGACGGGACGATGGCGATGTCGTCGAATCCGTAGGCGCGGCGCGCCTTCTTCCCACGTCCGATCTCTACTTCCATGGCACGCTTCCTGACGGTCGAAGGGGGCCCTCGGGCACCTTTGAGAAGCTAGCAGCGGGACCGGCAGGAAACCGCGGGCGGACCGCGTACGCGCGCGGGCTCAGCCCACCTCGGCGGGGAGCGCGGGGCGCTCGACGACGACCTCCTCGAGCGCGCGCTCGAGGCGGCCCGGATCGACGATCCCGGCACCCATGTGCTGGGTGGACTCGACCCCCACCGCGACCCCGTGGCGCAGGCACTCCGCGGGCGGGCGCGACTGGTAGCGGGCGGCGACGAAGCCGGCGAGGAACGCGTCGCCCGAGCCCACCGTCGCGCGCGGCTCGAGCTTGGGGCCGCGGACCCGGTAGAGCGCACGGCCGCCCGTCATCCCCTCCTCGCCCTCCATCAGCGCGTAGCAGCCGTCGTCGACGGTCATGATCGCCTCGCGCGCCCCGAGCTCGACCATCTCGCGCACGGCGATGGCGTGGTCCTCCTCGTCGTTGAACTCGTGGCCGACGAGCTCCTCGGCCTCGAGGACGTTGGGGGAGATCACGTCCGGCTCGGCGCGAACCGCGCGGCGCAGCGGGTCGCCGTCGGTGTCGATGAGGGTGGTCACCCCCAGGCGGCGCAGCTCGGGGATCAGCCGGGCGTAGACGTCGACGTCCACCTGCCGCGGCAGCGATCCCGCGAAGATGCACATCGTGGCGCCCTGCGCGAGGTAGAGGAGCTTCTCCGAGAACGCCTCCACCTCGGCGGGGGAGACGGCCGGCCCGCGCTCGTTGATCTCGGTCTGCTCGCCCGTGGTGGGGTCGATGACCGCGGTGTTCGTGCGCGACTCGTCGCGGATGCGCACGAAGTCCGAGAGCACCGAGAGCTGCGTGAGCTGGTCGACGATCCGCGCCCCCGTGGCCCCGCCGGCGAAGCCCGTGGCGATGACGGGCAAGCCCAGCGTCTTGAGCAGCCGCGCGACGTTGACGCCCTTGCCGCCCGGCATCGTCGTCTGCTCGACGGTCCGGTGGCGGCGCCCCAGGCGGAAGTTCGGCACGGCGAGCGTCTTGTCGACCGCCGTGTTGAGCGTGACGGTGATGATCATGCGGCCTCCACCTCCGGTGGGGTGCTGCGCCTGTCCCCGGTTCCACGACCGGCGTCGCGACGGCGCAGGAGGAGCGTACCGGCAAGGACCAGGACGAGCAGCGCGGCGAGGAAGCCCAGCGGGCGCGTCACGTAGTCCTTCGTGCGCTGGGCGACGCCGGCCTCGGGCACCGCAGCGGCGGCCACGAGCGCCACGGTCCCCAGCCGCTTGCCCCCGTCGAC
>CALMNS010000163.1 GCA_937871635.1 uncultured Solirubrobacter sp. | reverse complement strand
GTCGTCGTTCGTGGTGCCCGTGGTGGCCCGGGTGCACGCGGGCCGGGCCCGCCGGCGTCACCGGCGCTCGCCCGCGTCGCCGGAGATGCGCCGGACCGCCTCGACGATCGCGGCGCGATGGATGGCGATCCGCTCGGGCGAGTCCGCGGCGCGCCCGTCGGCGCAGAGGAGACCCTCCGGGCTCATGAACCAGCCCCGGACGAGCCCGATGATCAGGACGACCAGGTCCGTCGCCGGGATGCCGCTGACCGTCGCGCCGGGCTCGCCGCCCGTCATCGCGGCGATCCTCTCCGCGTAGCCGGCGCCCTCGTCCGGCCCGGCGTCGGGGCGCTCGAGCGAGCGCCACATCCCCAGCCGCCACGCCTCGGGAACCGCCAGGAGGTGATCGAAGAGCCGGCCGGCAGACCCCGGGAGGTCGTCGAGCTCGAGCGGGACCGCCTCGCCGACCTCGCCGATGACGCGGTCGAGCGCCGCGCCGAACAGACGCTCCTTGTTCCCGAAGTAGACGTAGATCGAGCGCTTGTTGGCGGCGGCCGCCGCGGCGATGCGGTCGATGCGGGCCCCGGCGAGCCCGTAGTCGGCGAACTCGTCGATCGCGGCGCCCAGGATGCGGGCGCGGGTGGCCGTCGAGTCCCCGGACGCCATCGCGCCACCGTAGCGAACGAACCAGTTGGTGATGCGTGCTAGGTTCGGCGAACCATGAGCGCCTGGACCGTCGACCGGATCCCCGACCAGACGGGCCGCTCGGTGGTCGTCACGGGCGCGAGCTCCGGCCTGGGGGCGATCACCGCTCGCGAGCTCGCCCGCAAGGGCGCCCGCGTGGTGCTCGCCGTCCGGAGCCCGGACAAGGGCGAGGCGGTCGCCCGCGAGATCCGCGGCGCGGTCCCCGGTGCCCAGCTCGAGGTCCGCGAGCTCGACCTCTCCTCGCTCGCGTCGGTCCGCGCCTTCGCCTCCGCGTACACCTCCGCGACCCCCGCGCTCGACCTGCTCGTCAACAACGCGGGGATCATGCAGACCCCGGCCCGCCGGACCGCCGACGGGCACGAGCTGCAGCTCGGGACGAACCACCTCGGGCACTTCGCGCTGACCGGCCTGCTGCTCGAGGCGCTCTCCCAGGGCTCCGCCCCCCGGGTGGTGACGCTCAGCTCGACCGAGCACAAGGGCGGCCATCTCCACTTCGACGACCTCCAGCTCGAGCGCGGCTACGCGCCGCGCAGGGCCTACCAGCAGTCCAAGATGGCCAACACCGTCTTCGGCCTCGAGCTCGACCGTCGCCTGCGCGCCGCCGGTTCGCCGATCCTCAGCGTGCTCGCCCACCCGGGCTACTCGGCGACGCAGCTGCAGTCCACCGGACCGACCGGCCTCGCCGCCCTCGTGCTGCGGATCGGCAACGCCGTGGTCGCCCAGCCGGCCGAACGCGGCGCGCTCCCGCAGCTCTACGCCGCGACCGCCCCCGGCGTCCGCGGCGGCCAGTTCTTCGGGCCCTCCGGCTTCCAGGAGATGCGCGGCAGCGTGACCGAGGTCCAGGCGGTTCCCGAGGCCCACGACCCCGACATCGGCCAGCGGCTGTGGACGGTGTCGGAGGCGCTCACCGGCGTGACGTTCCCGCTGCCGGTCCCGGCGGGCCGATCGTGAGCGAGCCGGCGGTCCTCCTCCTCGCGGAGATCCACGGCCTCGCGGGGCGCGCCGGCGAGCTCCGCCGGCTCCTGCAGGAGCTGCGCGATGCCGCCGAGGGCGAGCCCGGCTGCCGCCGGTTCAGCGTCCTGGCCGCCGAGGCGCCCGGCGAGCTCGTCCTGCTCGCCGTGTGGGACGACGAGCCGGCGCTCCGGGCGCACTACGCCACCGACGGCTACCGCCGCTACCGGGAGCAGGTCGGCCCGCTGCTCGCCCGGCCGAGCGACGTGGTGGTCCACCGGATCAGCTCGACCCTCCATCCGGTCGACCCCAATCCGCCGGACCCGGGCCTGCTCGGCTAGCGAGAGGGGCGCTCCCGCCCGGCTCAGGCGGCGGGCGTGCTCCCGCCGATCTGCGCGTCGGCCGTCTCGAGCTGGTGCCGGACGCGGTCGCGCGCCTCGGCGAAGCGGAGCGCCTCGAAGGCGACCAGCGCCGCGAGCACGGCCGCGACGATCGCCTGCAGGGCCAGGGCCGGCAGCTCGCCGGCGAGCGGGATGAGCGCGATCAGGAGCGCGGCGGCGACGAGCCGCTGCCGGCTCAGGGTGTGCACGTTGCGCAGCCGGAAGGCGACGTGGGCGACGAGGTAGAGCGCGACGCCGCCCAGCAGGGCGACCGCGGGGACCAGCTTGAGCGGGTCGTCCACGTGCCCGACCGTCTTCTTGAGCCCGAGGGCCACGAGCACGATCCCGGCCACCATCGGGAAGTGCAGGAACGAGTAGGAGTCGCGCGCCATGGCGTTCTGCTCGGCGCCCGGCCGGGCCTGGGAGAGGCGTCGCTCGGCCACGAGCGCCACGACGTCGAAGTACAGCCACCACATCGCCGCGGCCACCACGATGCCGAGCACCGCCGCGGCGACGACCCCGAGCCCGAGCCCGACGGCACCCTCCACCCCCACGCCGATCGCCACGATCGACTCGCCGAGCGCGATGATCACGATCAGTCCGTGGCGCTCGGCGAAGTGCCTCGGCACGAGCTTCCAGCCCTCGACGCCGAACACGGCGGGACCCCCCACGTCGAGCGTCAAGGCGAGCAGCCACAGCGCCCCCTGCAGCTCGCCGTCGGCGAACGCCGCGGAGGCGATGAGGGTCACGCCGACCAGCGTCGAGACGCCGAGCGCGATCACCGACCGGCGCAGGCCCGGCTCGTCCCGGCTGGCGATCACGAAGAGCGCGATGTGCCCCAGCCGGACGACGGCGTACGCGGCGGCGAACACCCCCGCGTTGTCGTCGAAGGCGCCCGGGACGCAGAGCGAGGCGACCAGGAAGGCGGCCATGGCGGCGAAGATGGCCAGCCGGACGCCGCCCTCCTCGGGATCGACGGCGCTGGTCAGCCAGGCGTAGCCGACCCACGACCACCACAGCACCGCGAGGACGAGCAGCCCCTGGGCGAGCCCCGTCGGAGTCGGGCGGTCGGCCATCAGCGCCGTGCACTGGGTCAGGGCGAGCACGAAGACGAGGTCGAAGAAGAGCTCGAGCGGGGTGACCCGCTCCTCGGAGCGCGGCACGGAGCTCAGGCGGGGACGGCGTCCGGGCCGGGCGGCGGTGGCCATGGCCGGGAGGATGGCAGCCGCTAGCGTCCGGCGGCCGTGGGCGTCGAGGTCTCCTACTGCGTCGTGAACACGGAGCAGCGCGAGCTGCTCCTGCGCGGCCTCGACGCCATCGCCCGCGAGCGCGCGGCCGTCCCCTTCGCCACGGAGGTCCTGGTCCTCGACAACGCGTCGCGCGACGGCTCGGCCGATGCCGCCCGGGCGCACCCGGCGGTCACGGAGGTCCTCCGCCTCGACCGGCGGCGCGGCAAGGCCGAGAACGACACGGCGCTCCTCCAGCGCACCGGCGGGCGCTACGCGCTGCTGCTCAACGAGGACTCAGAGCTCCTGCCCGGCGCCACCGCCGCACTCCACGACGCCCTCGAGG
>CALMNS010000162.1 GCA_937871635.1 uncultured Solirubrobacter sp. | reverse complement strand
GGCTACGCGCTCGCCGCCGCGGCCGCCCGCCGCGGCGCCCGGGTCGAGGTCGTCGCGGCCAACGTCGCGCTGCCCCGCGAGCCGGGGATCGACTACGCCGAGGTGGGGACGGCGGCGGAGCTCGGGGCCGAGTGCGCCGAGCGCTTCGCCGACGCCGACGTGCTGCTGATGGCCGCCGCGGTGGCGGACTTCCGCCCGGCCGCCGTCCGCGAGGGCAAGCTCAAGAAGGACGCCGTGGGCGACGGTCTCGAGCTCCGGCTCGAGCGCACGCCCGACGTCCTGGCCGGCCTGGCCGCCGCCCGCCGCCCGGAGCAGACCCTGGTCGGCTTCGCGGCCGAGCACGGGGAGGGGGCGCTCGACTTCGGGCGCGCGAAGCTCGAGCGCAAGGGCCTCGACCTGGTGGTGGTCAACGACGTCAGCCGCCCCGGCATCGCCTTCGACGCACCGGAGAACGAGGTCACGCTCGTGACGCGCGAGGGAGCGGTCCACGTCGCCCGCGCGGGCAAGGAGCAGGTCGCGGGCGCCATCCTCGACGCCGTCTTGAGCTTGCGTTCAGCATCCGCGGGAAGGGTGGCGCTCAAGTGACCCCGGAGCCACTCGATCCCGGCGAGGCCATGGGCCAGGAGGAGGTGGCGCGAGCCTCCGCCGTCGCCCGCCGCATCCAGGACAACATCCGCGCTGCGGTGAAGGTCACCGACGCCGTCCTCGACGACGTGCTGATCGCGCTGATCGCCGAGGGCCACGTCCTCGTCGAGGACTTCCCGGGCGTGGGCAAGACGGCCCTGGCCCGGGCCCTCTCGCGCTCGGTCGACTGCCAGTTCGCGCGGGTCCAGTGCACCGCCGACCTGCTTCCGGCCGACGTCGTGGGCACGAACGTCTACAACCAGCGCGAGTCGCGCTTCGAGTTCCGCCCCGGCCCCATCTTCGCGAACATCGTGGTGGTCGACGAGATCAACCGGGCGTCGCCCAAGACGCAGTCCGGCCTGCTCGAGTGCATGCAGGAGCGCCACGTCACCGTCGACGTGTTCTCGCACGAGCTCGCCCGTCCGTTCCTCGTCTTCGCGACACAGAACCCCGTCGAGCAGGAGGGCACCTACCCGCTGCCCGAGGCGCAGGTCGACCGCTTCATGGTCCGGCTGTCGATGGGCTACCCCGCGCCCGCGGACGAGTCGGCCATGCTCGCCGGCCACGAGGGCGGCGACTCCGTGCTCGAGCTCGAGGCCGTCGCCGACGTCACCGAGGTGCTCGCCGCCCAGGACGCCGCCCGCCGCGTGCACGCCTCCCAGGCCCTGCGCGACTACATCGTCTCGCTCCTGCGCCATACCCGCGACGACACCCGCGTGGAGCTGGGCGCGTCGCCGCGCTCGGGTCTCATGCTCCTGCGCGCGGCGAAGGCCGCGGCGCTGCTCGACGGCCGCGACCACGCGCTCCCCGACGACGTCCAGCACCTCGCCCAGGCGGTGCTCGCGCACCGGCTCATGCTGGTGCCGGAGGCTGCGGGGATCGAGCGCGCGGAGGTCGTGGCCGACGCGGTATCGGCGGTCCCGGCGCTGTAGACAGGTGCGCCCCGCCCTCGCCTGCGCTGCGCTCGGCGCCCTGCTCCTCCTCGTCGCCGCGACGTTCGACGCCGACGCGCTCTACGTCACCGGCGCGGCCCTCGTCCTGCTCGGCGCCGGGGTGGCCACGTGGGTCACGGTCGCCGCGCGCGGCGTCGGCGTCACCCGCCAGCTCGGCGCGCTCAGCGTGGACGAGAACGCGCCGCTCGCGGTGCGGATCGAGG
>CALMNS010000161.1 GCA_937871635.1 uncultured Solirubrobacter sp. | reverse complement strand
ACTCGGTCGAGGCGATGCTCGAGACCGTCCTGGCCGACCACGGGCAGGTCGACGTCCTGGTCAACAACGCGGGCGCCTGCATCCACCGCCCGGCGCTCGAGGTGACCGACGACGAGTGGCGCCACGTGCTCAGCGTCAACCTCGACGGTGTCTGGAACTGCTCGCAGGTCGTCGGCGCGCACATGGTCGCGCGCGGCCGCGGCGTGATCACCAACGTCGGCTCGATCTCCGCCCAGATCGTCAATCGGCCGCAGTGGCAGCCCGCCTACAACGCGTCAAAGGCGGCGGTCCACCAGCTCACGAAGTCGCTGGCCGCCGAGTGGGCGCCGCACGGCGTCCGCGTCAACGCGCTGGCCCCGGGCTACATCGACACGGACATGGCACCCGTCCACGAGCCGCGCTTCAAGGCGCGCTGGCTCGACGACGTCCCCCAGCAGCGGGCCGCCGACCCCTCGGAGCTCGGGCCGACGATGGTCTACCTCTGCTCGGACGCGACGACCTTCATGACGGGCTCGGTGGTGGTCATCGACGGGGGCTACGTCCTGCACTGACCGTCACTGGGCGGCGACCGCGGCGACCAGCGCGGCGGCCGTCTCGGCGTCCGTGACGAGCTGGTTGAAGTACCCGCCGCGGGCGCCGGAGAGGATGCTGGGCACCTTGTCGAAGCCCGCGGCGAGGCCGATGCAGGTCGGCAGCTCGCGCAGGGTCTCGAGCCGGGTGGCCACGAGCCGCTCCGAGCCGGGGAACGGGACCTCGCGGCCCTCCCGGTCGTAGAAGCGCGAGCAGACGTCCCCGACCGCCTCTCGCAAGGAGGCCGAGCCGCCCGGGACGAACTCGGGCAGCGAGGTGCGGGTCAGCGGCGGGGCCCCGATCCCGACCACCGCGCAGCGCGCCGAGCTCCACAGCTCGAGCACGCGCCGGAACGCGGCCTCGCCCTGCAGGGTCGCGTAGAGGTCGGGCGACGGCAGCGCGGGGGAGTGCAGGAACGCCGGGGCGCCCCCGACCTTGAGCGCCACCTGGCGGGTGATCTCGTTCGTCGCGTACCAGGGCTCGGGCTCGTCCTGCCCTCCGATGGTCGGGACGAGCAGGACTCCGGGCAGCGGCGGGAGCGCGGCCTGCGCGGCCTCGTGGACCGTGCGACCCGACGAGACGAGCAGGACGTCGCCCGGATCGAGACCGACCTCGAGCAGGGCGGTGGAGAGCGCCGGGGCGAGCGCCTCCCCGGTCGAGCCCAGCGTCGGCAGCGCCGACAGGTGGACCCGTTCGAGGCCGAGCAACCGCGCCGCCTCGTGGCCGAGAGCGCCGAGGTCGGCGTCGACGGGGGCGACGACCTCGATGCGCACGATGCCCTCGCGGCGCGCCTCGGAGAGCAGCCGCGAGACGGTCGGCCGGCTGATCCCCATCCGGCGGGCGACGTCGGCCTGCTTGGCGTCCTCGAGGTAGTAGAGCCGGGCGGCGGTGTGCATCAGGGCCGGCGAGAACCGCGACGTCGACGGGAGCTCGGGGGCGGCCACGCGCCCATCTTGGCGCACCGGGACGGGCATGAACAGGGCAATCAGAGAATTTGTGCTGGACATATGTGCGCAGACCGCGTACGGTTCCGCACACGGTCCGGGCGAAGGGCCGAAGGGTCAACGCCGGAGAGGGGACCGCAGGTGGTGGAGACGATGCAGGCCGTGGTGTGCCACGGACCGGAGGACTACCGCCTCGAGGAGGTGCCGCGTCCGCAGGCGGGCCCCGGAGAGGCGCTCGTCAAGGTCGAGGCCTGCGGCATCTGCGCGTCCGACGTGAAGTGCTACCACGGCGCCGCCAAGCTCTGGGGCGACGACAACGGCCGGCCCGCCTGGGCCGAGACCGAGGTCATCCCGGGTCACGAGTTCGTAGGCGAGATCGTGGAGCTCGACGAGGACGCCGCCGCGCGGTGGGGCGTCGAAGTCGGCGATCGCGTCGCATCGGAGCAGATCGTCCCGTGCTGGAAGTGCCGCTACTGCCTGCGCGGCCAGTACTGGATGTGCAAGCCCCACAACATCTACGGGTTCAAGCGCGCGACCCCAGGCGCGATGGCCAGCTACATGGTCTACCCCGTGGATTCCTTGGTGCACAAGGTGTCCAAGGAGATCCCGCCCGCCCACGCCGCCTTCGCGGAGCCCCTCTCCTGCGCGTTGCACGGAGTGGAGCGGGCGGGCATCACCTTCGAGGACGTCGTGGTCGTCGCGGGCTGCGGCCCGATCGGCCTCGGCATGATCGCCGGCGCGAAGACCAAGGGCGCCGCCCACGTCGTCGCGCTCGACGCCTTCGACCACAAGCTCGACCTCGCCCGCGCCTGCGGGGCCGACGCCGTCATCAACATCCGCGAGCAGGACGCCGTCGCCGAGATCCGCGCGATGACCGGCGGGGACGGCTGCGACGTGTACATCGAGAGCGCCGGCCATCCGTCCGCCGTCGTCCAGGGCCTCAACGCGCTGCGCAAGCTCGGCACCTTCGTCGAGTACTCCGTCTTCGGGCAGGACGTGACCGTCGACTGGACGATCATCTCCGACGACAAGGAGCTCGACGTCCGCGGCGCCCACCTCGGCCCGCACTGCTGGCCGGCGGCCATCGCGATGATCGAGTCCGGCGAGCTGCCGATGGACGACATCTGCACGCACCAGCTTCCCGTGGCCGACTTCCTGGAGGGGCTCGAGCTCGTCTCGGACGGCTCCGCCTCGATCAAGGTCTCGCTGATCCCCGAATGACCCCGACAAAGGAGTTCGCAGTGACCCAAGCTCGTACCCGGTCCAAGGCGCTCGCCGCCCTGGCCGCCGTGACCCTGGTGG
>CALMNS010000160.1 GCA_937871635.1 uncultured Solirubrobacter sp. | reverse complement strand
CCTTCGCGCTCTCGGCGGCGGCGCTCGCGCGCCTGCGGCCGGCCGTCGTCGAGCGGGCGGCGGAGGCCGAGCCGACGCTCTTCGCGGGCCTGCGCGCCGGGCTCGCCGAGGTGCGCTCGCGCCCCTGGGTGATGGCGTTCCTCGGCTTGCTCTGCGCGTACCACGTGATCGTCCTCCCCGCGATCTTCGTGCTCGGGCCCGTGCTCGCCGAGCGGGAGCTGGGCGGCGCGTCGAGCTGGGCGGTCGTCATCGCGGCGTTCGGCGCCGGCGCGGTCGTCGGGGACCTGCTCGTCCTGCGCCTTAAGCCGTCGCGGCCGCTGCTGGTCGCCGCGCTGGCGTTCGTGGTGGCCTCCTGCCAGGCCGCGATCGTCGGCTCGGGGCTCCCCGTGGCCGGAATCGCGGCGCTCGAGGCGGTCACCGGCGTCGCGGTGAGCGCCGGCTTCGTCCTGTGGGAGACGACGTTGCAGGAGCAGATCCCCGAGCACGCGATCTCGCGCGTGGCGAGCTACGACTTCATGGTCAGCGTCGGCGCGCTGCCGATCGGCCTCGCGCTGGCCGGCCCGCTCGAGCGTGCCATGGGGCTGCACGAGCTGCTCCTGCTCCAGACCGCCGTCGGCGTCCCCATCGCGCTCGCCGTCCTCGCGGTGCCCGCGGTGCGCGAGATCCGGCGCGGCGCGCCCGCGCTCGCCTGAGTGGAGCGGCTCCCACGGTGGCGCTTCGCCGCTACGTGGCGAGCCCCAGTCGCGGCCAGTCCGCGCTGAGGACGACCGATCGAGCGCTCCGAGCTCGCCGGCGCGTCGCGCCACGCGAAGTCGCCCGTGGCGACCCGGGTGGCGCCGGCGGGGTCCGACTCGACCGTAAGGAGGCCCGCGGCGTCGGGGACGAGCTGCTCGAGGCCGTCGAGGCGTTACGGCAAGGTCACTGACGACGGAGTCAACCCTGTGAGGAGCTTGGAGATCGTCACGAACGATCCGAGGGCCGTGCCACAGTTCGAAGAGGTGCTCCGCAAGGACGACGTCCCTGGCCGTGTGGTCGTTCGCGGAGAAGCACCGTGATCGATTGGCTCGTGTCGCCCTCGAGCCGTAGGTTCGACGCACCATGCAGGATCTCTACCTCGGATCTCAAGAGACGACGAGCTGGTCCGGTGCGCGCCGGGTCCGGTTGCTCGACCCGGTGCCCTCTCGAGGCGGCGAGGAGCCTCAAGGCCGGTGGGCCTCTCTCGACCCGGCCGGACCGGCCGGCCTGGAGCTGGTCATCCTCGCGGCTCGCGATCCCGCTACCGAGACGTACGGAAGGACGATCCGGCCGCCCCACCACCTCATGCCGAACGCCCAGGACCACGTCCGGATCGTCCGGGTCTCCGGTGGCAACCCCGACGTCTGAGCCGACCGGGGACGACCCGAGCCGCGACGCTCCGGACGCCTACCTGACCTCGGGCGAGGAGGTGTTCTGGTCCGAGCCGCGGGAGGCGAGGCAGCTCCAGCCCTTCGACGGCTCGGAGCCCCGCGGGCTGCTCGGGCTCCGGCTCGACCCGCCGGCGATCGGCCAGTCCTTCGGGCTGGGGGGACGCAACATCGACCTCGTGGTCGTCACGCCCGTCGATCCACGCCAGAGCGTTCGCGACGGCCTACCGGCGCTCCCGCTCGACGTGCACCTGCTCCTCCCGCCGGAGGAGTGGGATCCTGGCCGTCCGCCGGATCCCGCCGCGCTGCGGCTGATCGGCCGTGGAAAGCTCGTCGCGTCCTTGGGGGCGGCGCGAGCCACGGACGCGTCGATGATCCGGATGAACGGCCCCCGGCGGTGAGCGCTGGGCGCCTCGTGGTCCTTTCCCGGAGCGGTTGGTAGTTCCGGACGGAACGACTAGCGCCCGCGGATGACCCGCCCGTCGGCGCCCACCCGGGCGTCGGCGGGCGCGTCGTCGACCCGCACGCGGAACCGGCCCGAGA
>CALMNS010000159.1 GCA_937871635.1 uncultured Solirubrobacter sp. | reverse complement strand
AGGCCATGCTGCTCGCCGCCCCTGCGGAGGGCTACGCCGTGCTGTGCGAAGCCATCGCGAGGATGGACCTGCGCGACGACCTCGGCCGGATCAACGCGCCCACGCTCGTCGTCGCCGGCGCGGGCGATCAGGCCACTCCGCCCGACCACGGGCGCGCGATCGTCGCGGCGATCGACGGCGCCCGCTTCGCGCTCCTCGACCCCGCCGCCCACCTCGCCAACGTCGAGCGGCCCGCGGAGCTCACCCGACTCATCACCGACCACCTGGAGGCGCCCACATGAGCGATCCGGCCCACGACGCCGGCATGACCGTCCGCCGCGAGGTGCTCGGCGACGAGCACGTCGACCGCGCCGTCGAGCGCACGACCGACTTCAGCGCGCCGTTTCAGGACTTCATCACCCGGTTCGCCTGGGGCGGCGTGTGGACGCGCGACGGGCTCGACCGCCGGACGCGCAGCGCCATCACCCTGGCCGCGCTCACCGCCCTCGGGCGCGAGGACGAGCTCGCCCTCCACGTTCGCGCCGCGCAACGCAACGGCCTGACCGTCGAGGAGATCGGCGAGGTGCTGCTGCACACCGCGGTCTACGCCGGCGTACCGGCCGCCAACTCGGCGTTCGCGGTCGCCCAGCGGGTCCTGCACGAGGACGCCTAGGCCTCCCGGCCGGCGCCCCGGGTCAGCGGGCCGGTGACTATGGAGCCAGAGCTGGTAGATATCCTGATGTGCTTATGCTGACAAAAGGCCCCAATTCATCCGAGATCGGCGCCCGCCTGACTCCCGTGGTCGACGCGATCAAGACCTGGGGCGACGAATGGGCGGCCCGGACGGACGCCGAGACGAGCACGGGGCCGCTGTCGTGAGCGCGGTCGCGTCACCGCAGGCCGTCACGGACGAGGCGCTGGTCGTCAGGCTCGGGGAGCTCAACCACGTGCTCTTCGCGCCGCTCGAGGAGCTCAATGACCGCCTGTCTTCGTTCCTGCAGCCGTGGGTGGCGCACAGCGCGCTGGTGTCCTGGTCCGACGGCTGTCCGAGGGCACCGCACAGCGCCAGCGGCGACGAGGCGATCATCGCCGGTGTCAGCGTCCCCGACCTGGTGCGCTTGTTCCAGACGGTCGAGCCGGGCGTTCCGCTCCGGGCGGAGGTGACCGTGGCCGGAACCGCTCGACCGGTGCTCGCGGTCTCGGCCGCGCATCACGGCCCAGGCGCGCTGATGGTGTTGGTGCTGCCGCATGAACGCTCCGGGACGACGGACGCCGACGCCCTCGTGCAGGCCGTATGGACCCTCGTCGAAGGCCAGCTCGCGGCCCGCGCGCTCGACGGTCACCCAGACGATCTTTCGATCTCGCGGGCGGCGGCGAGCGAACGCTCGCGGGTGGCGACCCGTCTCGGCGACGAGCAGGGCACGGTCCTCGCCTCCCTGCTCGGCGTACTGCGCAAGGACGGGCTCGATGACCACGCGGCGAGACACGTCGCCAAGGACCTCGCTTCCCGAGCGCTCGTCGCCCTTCGCGAGACCGTCGAGACGGAGCTCGAGGCCGGCGCCGTGCCGATCGACGAGGCGTTCGCACGCCTGGAGAAGGAGCTGCGCCCGCTGACGCACCACGGGTCGGCGCGCCTCTCCTTCGCTGCGCCCGAAAGCCAAGTGCGACTTCCCGCGCACGCGGCGCAAAGCGCGCGCGCCATCACCCGCAGTGCCGTGCTGGCGCTGCTCGACCAGGACCAGGGCACACGGATCCGGATCGGATGGAAGCTCGACGACCGGCTGGTGCTCACGGTCCGCGATGACGGCGCCGGACAGGTCGACGCTCGAGTGCTGGCCACCTTCGGGGCGACCGCCCAGGTCGAAGCGGTCGACGGAGCGATCGAGATCGAAAGCGTCCCCGACTGGGGCACGCGACTCGTGGTCCGACTGCCGCTCTCCCTGGGCTCCCCCGTCGCCGACGACCCGCTGAGCGAGCTGTACCCGCGGGAGCGCGAGGTCCTCGACCTGCTCGCCGAGGGACGCCGCAACCGTGAGATCGGCGAGTCTCTCTACATCTCCGAGAACACGGTGAAGTCCCACATCGGCAACATCCTGCGCAAGCTCGACGTGCACTCGCGCGGCGAAGCCGCAGCGCTTGCCCGCGGATCGCTCGCTCCGCCCGCGAGCAGAGCGGCGTGACCTAACCAGCCGTAGCGCGCGCCGCAACGCGGTCACCGACGGCGCCGGTGGCACCGGTGACCGCGATGGGCGCGTCAGGGCTCACGCGACGGCGGGGACCTGGCTGGCCTGGTGGGCGTTGAGGCTCATGGCGAGGGTGGGGGAGTGCGCCTGGAAGAGCCCGGCGAACGACTGCACCGTCTCCAGCCGGTCCCAGCTGACCTGCAGCTCGGCGGCGATGGACAGGGTGATGGCCGGGGTGACGCCGCCCATGATCAGCCGCTGGACCGCCGCCTCGTGCGCTTCGAGGGTCTCCCCCGCCGACGCGTCGACGACCGCATAGACGCGGTACCCGCGCCGCACCGCCTCGAGCGCGGTGAGCAGCAGGCAGCCCTCCGTCATGAGTCCGGCCATGAGCAGTGTCCGGCGGCCCGTCGCCTTGACCGCCTCGGCGAACTCCTCATGCTCGAAGGCGTTGAACTGACCCCTGCGCCGGACGATCGGCTCGTCGCCGAGGACTTCCAACAGCTGCGGGTACAGCGGCCCGGGCGGGCCGGTGTCCTCGCCGTTGGTAACGACGAGCGGCAGGTCGAAGGCGCGAGCCGTCTTGGCCAGCGCGGTGACGTTGTTCACGTTCTTCTCGACGCTGTGCGAGCGGAAGGCGTTGGCGAAGCCGACCGAGTGATCGATCAGCACGACGGCGCTGTCCTCGGTGGTGATCGGGTCAGGGCCCATGGGGCGCTCCTCTGCTTGGGACTGGTGGATGACTCCAGCGTGGCGCCAGCGCCCACGGATCGGGCCACCCGCTCGGGTGGTCAGAGCCGCTCGAAGGGACGGGGGTCGCCGGCCTGGGGCCTGACAGCCTGGGTGGCGTGAACTTCGTCGATGACACGCCCGCCAACGCCCAGGGCGAAGCGATGGCCGAGGAGTTCCGGATGATCCACGACATCATCCGCCGCGACCTCGTCGTCGTCCGCGACCTGTCCACCAGCGTGGCGGATGGCGCTCCGTCCGAGGCGGTGCGGACGCAGGTCGCGGCCATGGCCGTCTCGAGTCCCATCTGGACGCTGCGGGTCAGCTGCCTGCGCTACTGCCGCTTCGTGCACGGCCACCACGTCCACGAGGACAGCATGTTCTTTCCGAATCTGGTTCGAGCCAACCCGGCGCTCAACCCGAGCGTCGAGCGCCTCAAGCGCGAGCATCAGACCGTCGCCCGACTGCTGGACGGCATCGAAGCCCAGACCCAGGCGCTCGACCGCGACGGCACCGCCCGCGGAGCGCTGACCACCGCCCTCGACGAGCTGGCCGACCACCTTCTCACCCACCTCGACTGGGAAGAGGACGCCATCCTGCCGACGCTGCGCCGCATGACCGAGTGGCGCACCTGAGGCCAGTCCACTAGGCCGCGACGGTCAAGTCCCCACCGGGCCGGCGAACGCAGGCTCGGCGGGCAGCCCGACCACCTGGGCAGTCCGCTTCCAGAGGCGGTTGCACCGCGCCTCATCGGACACGTGATCGGCGGTCGGCACCGGATGGCGGTCGACGAAGAACGTCTCGGTGACGCCCTCGACCTCGGAGGAGGTGGCGAGCCATGCCGGCGTGTCGGCACCGACGTCGGGGCTGGGCATCGTCGCCGTGTCGATGCCATAGCTGGCGTGGAGCTTTTCGGCCAGCCCGGGAGTCTCGTCGGTCAGACCGGTCTGACCGATGACCCCCGGGTGCGCACCCGTGACGGTGATCGCGGTGTCGCGCAGCCGGCGCGCGAGCGCGTACATCAACATCGCGTCCATGTTCTTCGTGTGCGCGTAGAGCGCGAAGGGCCGCAGCTCCGGATCGGGGCCCAGCCGCTCGGGCTGCTCAAAGCGCAGGTCGTCGACATCGACCGGCACCTGCTCGAGCACCACGGGATCGGCGCCGACGATCACGAACCGAGCCCGCCGCTCGGAGAGCGTCTGGGCCAGCCCGCGCAACAGGACGTAGGGAGCGAGGTAGTTGGCGACCACGGTGCGCGGGAGCCCGGACGCGTCGCGTTCATCCAACGGGGCGACGAGCGCTGCGTTGCTGATCACGATGTCGAGCGGCTCGGCCGCGCTCAGGCGCTCCGTGAGCGCCCTGACCTGGTCGAGGTCGGCAAGATCGGCGCGTTCGGTGCTCACCTCGACACCGGGCGCTGCGCTGCGAATCCGCTCGGCCGTCGCGCTGAGCCGCTGGTCGCTGCGGCCGACGAGCGTGACGTCGATCCCCTCGCGAGCGAGGCGCTCGGCGACCACTGCACCGATACCGTTCGTCGAGCCTGTGATGACCGCTCGCATCCCTGACCTCCTTCGTTGGTTGACGTTGTCAACGTTAGCAACGCGGTTGACCATGTCAACCTAGGTCGAGGCAATGACCGCACGAGACACACGACAGGCCCTGCTCGACGCCGCCCAGACGCTCTTGGACCAAGGCGGACAGGCCGCGGTCACGTTGCGAGAGGTGGGCCGACGCGCCGGGGTCTCCCACAACGCGCCTTACAAGCACTTCGCCAGCAAGGAGGCCCTGCTGGCCGGGGTGGCGGCACGCGAGCTCCGCCGCCACCGCGAGGTCCTGGCCGATGCGCTCGAGCGGGAGGCCTCGCCGGAACGTGCGCTCGAAGCGACGCTTCGCGAGCACACGGCGCACGCCGTCGCGCACCCCGAGCGCTTCCGGCTCATCTACGGGCGCTGGACGACCTCGACCGAAGAGCTCATCGACGCTGCCAAGGCGTCCTCGGCGCTGTTGACCGAGACGGTCCGCGCCGCTCAGGCCCGCGGATCCCTGCCTCCCGGAGATCCCGAGCGCATCACCGCCATGCTTCGCGCCATCGCGCGTGGGGCCGCCGAGCTCGAGGCTTCCGGCCATCTCTCGCCGGAGGGCAAGGGCCACTCGGACGCCACCGGACTCGTCAGCGACCTGCTGGACTACCTCAATCCGCGCCACGACGAGGGATCGGCAGTTATGCCGTAGGGTGCCGCTTCCACACATCCCGGGGGGTCCCTGTCGGAGGGGCTGAGAGGGCGCTGCCTAGCGTCGACCCGCCGAACCTGATCTGGCTCACACCAGCGAAGGGAGGAACCGCTCATGCTGCAGCGCAGCACGTTCTCGTCCGGCAGCGACTGTCGGACTCAGCTGCACCTTGCCCGCCAGGGCGTCGTCTCGCCCGAGATGGACCGGGTGGCCGAGCGCGAGCACCTCGCGCCCGAGCTCGTGCGCGACGAGGTCGCGCGCGGCCGGATGATCATCCCGGCCAACGTCCACCACGCCGCGCTGGACCCGATGGCCATCGGCCTGGAGGCGCGGGTGAAGATCAACGCGAACATCGGCAACTCGCCGACCTCCTCATCGTTGGAGGAGGAGGTCGACAAGCTCACGCTCGCGCAGCGCTGGGGGGCAGACACGGTGATGGACCTCTCGACGGGCAAGCGCATCGACGCGACCCGCCAGGCCATCCTCGCCGCCGCGACCGTCCCGATCGGGACGGTGCCGATCTACCAGGCGATCGAGGGGGTCAAGGCGCCGGAGGACCTGACCGCCGAGCTCCTGCTCGAGGTCATCGAGCACCAGGCCCGTCAGGGGGTCGATTATATGACGATCCACGCCGGCGTGCGCCTCGAGCACCTGCCGCTCTGCCAGCACCGCGTGACGGGCATCGTCTCGCGCGGCGGCGGGCTGCTGGCCCGCTGGATGGTCCACCACCAGCACGAGAACCCGCTCTACGAGGCGTTCGACGAGATCCTGGAGATCTGTCGCGAGCACGACGTGTCGCTGTCGCTGGGCGACGGGCTGCGGCCCGGGTCGATCGCGGACGCCTCCGACGCCGCGCAGTTCGCCGAGCTCGACACCCTCGGCGAGCTGACCGAGCGGGCGTGGGCGCGCGACGTGCAGGTGATGATCGAGGGGCCGGGGCACGTCCCGCTCGACCAGCTGGAGGCCAACGTCCGCCGCCAGCAGGAGGTCTGCCGGGAGGCGCCGTTCTACACGCTGGGGCCGCTGGTCACCGACGTCGCGCCGGGCTACGATCACATCACGAGCGCGATCGGCGCGGCGATCGTCGGCTGGCACGGCACCTCGATGCTCTGCTACGTCACCCCGAAGGAGCACCTCGGGCTGCCGGACGCCGAGGACGTCAAGCAGGGGATGATCGCCTACCGCATCGCCGCGCACGCCGCCGACCTGGCCCGCGGGAGCACGCGCGCGGCGGCCTGGGATCGCGAGCTGTCCGAGGCGCGGTTCTCGTTCGACTGGCGCCGGCAGTTCGAGTTGGCGATCGACCCCGAGACCGCGCAGGCGATGCACGACGAGACGCTCGCCGACGACTACTTCAAGACCGCCGAGTTCTGCTCGATGTGCGGCCCGAAGTTCTGCCCGATGCACAACTTCAAGGACGTCGACTGGGACGCCCTGCGCGCGGTGGTCGCACAGCGCAAGGGCGCGCGCACGACCGCCGCACCGTGACGCTGGAGATCCGGGCCGGCGTCGCGACAATCGTCCGCGGCGCCGGGGTGGCTCTACGCCCGCGTCTGGCTCGCCGACGCGCGCAAGGGGTCCCACCCGCCGATGGTCCCAGAGCGCACCCGCTGAAGCGGGTGACGCGTCACCCTCGCTCGGCCGCGCGAGCGCCGGCGCGGTCGAGGTCGAGGATCTGCTGGTCGGGGCGGAGGCGGGGAGCTGGGTGACGCCGACGAAGGCGGGCCCGAGCGGCTCGAGCGCGTCGAGGAGGTCGGTCTGGTCGAAGGCCTGGAAGGACCCGGAGACGACTGCCCCGCCGCTGATCCCCAGGGGAGCGGCCCGTGCCCGGTAGGTGGGCGTCGAAGATCGGCCGGTGTGGTGGCGTGGGGGTGGTCATGCGGTCTGGGCGGTGATCGGTTCGGACACCGCGTGCGAGGTCTCGTCGATCAGCTCGGCTGCGACCTGGTTCAGGGCGCGGGCCATGGCGGGCTTGCGGTGAGTCAGGCGGGCTCGCGCTGGGGGAGGAAGGGCTCCTCGTCGGGCGGGTGGCCCTGCTCGATCTGGCGCGCGCGCTCGGTCTCGGCGTTCATCTCGGCCCCGAGCAGGATCGCCACGTTGGTCACCCACAGCCAGACGAGGAAGATGATGACCGCCGCGAGGCTGCCGTAGGTCTTGTTGTACGAGCCGAAGTTCGACACGTAGAACCCGAACAGGGCCGAGGCGATGATCCACAGGACCACCGCGAAGATGCCGCCGGGGCTGATCCAGCGGTAGCCGGGATGCTGGACGTTGGGCGCCACCCAGTACAGGAACGCGATGACCTGGGAGACGACGAGGGCGATGACCGGCCACTTGGCGATGTTCCAGACCGTCAGGGTCGTGTCGCCCAGCCCGACGACGTCGCCGACCTCCCGCGCGAGCGGGCCGGTGAGGACGATGGAGAGGGTGATCGCCGCGGCCACGAGCACGAGCAGGACGGTCACGGCGATCTGGAGCGGGCGCAGCTTCCAGAACGGTCGCCCCTCCTCGACCTCGTAGATGATGTTGGAGGCCTTCATGAAGCCGCCGACGTAGCCCGACGCCGACCAGACCGCCCCCAGGAGACCGAACACGAAGGCGAAGCCGGCGGCGCCGGACGCCGACTGGAGGTTGCGGATCCCGTTGGTGACCACGTCGCGGGCCGGGCCCGGAGTGAGGCTGGTGAGGTTCTCGATCAGCGCCTGCGTCGTCGAGGCGCCGAGCAGCCCGAGGAGCGAGACCAGCACGAGCAGACCCGGGAACAGCGACAGCACGCCGTAGTACGTGAGCGCCGCGGCCAGCAGCGTCAGGTCGTCCTCCTTGAACTCGCGGACCGTGCGCTTGACCACGTCGCGCCACGACGCCCGTGTGAGGCCGGTGGGCGCGTCGGGTGCGCCCGTGCCGGCGCCTTCGGCCCGGCGGGCGGCGACGGTGCTGCTCTCGGCCATCGGTCTCCTTTCCCGTACCGTCGCGGACTATCGCGGCAGATGCAGGAGGCGGAGCGCGCCGGCCAGGACCGCGCCGAGCGCCAGCGGGATCGGGAGGCAGCACCCACCGACCGAGACCCGGCTCCCTCCGCGCGTCCGGCGCGAGTAGACGGGTACCGGCCCGAACAGGCCGAAGCCGTCGGAGCGCCGCCCGCGGCGGGCTCGGCGGCCGGTCCGGCCGCCGAACAGGCGGCGAAGGAGGAGAAGTCGACCCAGCCAGGCCAGAAGGGGCATGCGTCGGCCCTACCTCCGCCCCGGGGGAGCCAAACTCGTCACCCCGGCAGTCGGTCCGGTCTTCCCCCGCTAGTCGGGCTTCAGTTGCGTCGCCAGCGTGCGGGGCTCGATCGCGACCAGGTCGGCCCCGAGGTCGGCCGCCGCGCTCGGCAGGTCCAGGTAGGCCTGGCCGCCGACGACCGTGCGGCACTCGGGCCGCGACGCCTTGATCTCGCGCAGGGTCGGGCCGACCTCGTCGAGGATCGTCGTGGTGGTCGTGGCGACCACCGCGATGTCCGGGCGTCGCGCGCGGACGATCGGCGCCCACGCGCTCGTGGGCGTGGCCGCTCCGAGGAACAGCACGGACCATCCCTGCTCCGTGAGCACGTGGGCGACGATGCGCGCGCCCAGGACGTGCTGCTCGCCCTCGCTGCAGCCGACGAGCGCGCGCAGCCCGGTCGCCGGCCGGCGACGGACGCGGCCGGCGAGGGCGAAGAGCAGCCACTCGCAGATCGAGGTGGCGAGGTGCTCGTCGCCCACGCCGATCTCCCGGCGCTGCCAGCGCGCCCCCATCTCGTAGAGCGCGGGGGTGATGAGGTGGAAGCGGACGTCGTCGGCGGTCCAACCCCGCTTCGTCGCCTGCCGGACGACGGTCGTGGCCCGCAGGTGGTCGGCGGCCTGCAGCGCCCCGAGCAGGCTGTCGAGCAGCTCACGGCGTTCGGTCTCAGGAGGTGCGGGGATCCCCGCCGCCATACCCCGATGGAACTCCCGCGACACGACGCTGTCAACCCCGCCTCGGCCGCCGAGCCGGCTCGGCGGCCGAGGGTCGCTGTACTCTCCGCGTTTCGTGACCGATGCAGCCAGAACCGATCGGATGCTCCAGATCGGTGAGGTCGCCGAACGCGCCGGGCTGTCGCTCCGGACGATCCGGTACTACGAGGAGATGGAGCTGGTCGTCCCCGAGACGCGGACGGAGGGTGGCTTCCGCCTCTACACGGAGTCCCACCTGCATCGCCTCGCGCTCATCCGCAGGCTCAAGCCGCTCGGCTTCACCGTGCAGGAGATGCGCGAGCTCTTCGAGGCCCGCGACCGGCTCGGCGAGGAGCCGGCCGACGCCGCCGCCCGGCAGCGCCTCGCCGGCTTCGCGGAGCTGGGAGCGCTGCGTCACGCCGATCTCGCCGCGAAGGCGCGACGCGGTGCCGAGCTCGTCGAGCTGCTCCAGCGGGAGAGCGCGAGCACCCAACGGCCCGCCGTGCCGGAGGACTTCTTCGAGGCCTGAAGCGGCGGCTCCGCGAGTTCCGGGGCGCGCTCACCGTTACGTCAAGTGAGCGTTGCCAGCCGGGCGCTGCACCGGACGCTCTCGGGACCGCTCACCGGCGCACGCTGAACGCGGAGTCGCGCCGAGCCGGTCGGCGATCGGACGCCGCGCGACGAGATCGGTTCCGGGACCGCAAGGAACGGTCAAACCTACCGTTACGTAGATGTAGGGATAACCGGCCTCCGCCACCACCGGGCGGCCGGCCGTGCCGATTCCGCCTGCTCGCTGCGAGCCGGCCGATCTCAGAGCGGGAGGACGAATGACGACGGGACTGCTGAGCGACGCGAGCCACTCGCGCGTGAACGCCTTCGACGCGCTGCGGCTGCTCGCCGCGCTGGCGGTCCTCGTGTCCCACGCCTGGGCGATCTCGATCGCCGAGGCCGCGCAGCCGAGGATCGGCGATCTCGACCTGGGCACGGTCGGCGTCCGCGTCTTCTTCGGGATCAGCGGCTTCCTGATCGCGCAGAGCTGGCTCACCGATCCCCACCTCGGCCGGTTCGCGGCCAAGCGCGCCCTACGCATCCTCCCGGCGCTGGTGCTCGTGCTGGCCGGAACGACCCTCCTGCTCGGCCCCGCGCTCTCCACCCTCTCGCTGAGCGGCTACCTCGCCGACGCGCGGACGTGGAGCTACCTCGTCCTCAACGCGGTGCTCTCCCACCAGCACGAGCTCCCCGGGCTGTTCACGAACGGCCCGACCCGCGAGGTCAACGGTCCGCTGTGGACGCTACGGCCCGAGGTGCTCGCCTACGCGGGCGTCGCCGTCCTCGGGCTGGTGGGGGCGCTCCGGCGGCGATGGGTCGCGCCGCTCGTTGCGGCGATCCTGATCGTGGTCCCGTTCGATCCCACGAACACGATCCCGGTGGCCCGGGAGCTCTGGCTGTTCCAGACCTTCGCCGTGGGCGCCTCCCTCTACGTGCTGCGTGACCGTGTCGTCTGGCATCCCGGGCTCGTCGCCGCGTCGCTCGTCGCGTTCGCCGTCAGCACGGGCGGGCCGCAGGCGGTGCTGGCCGCCGTCGCCATCCCCTACGCGGCGATCTTCACCGCGTACCGCGCCCCCGCGGCCCTGCGCCGCCTGACCGCCCACGGCGACATGTCCTACGGCCTGTACCTCTTCGCGTGGCCGATCGGCCAGGCGGTCGTCATGGTCGGCGGCGGCTCGGTCGGCCCGTGGACGGTGATCGCGGTGAGCCTGCCCGTGGCCTACGTCCTGGCGATGGCCTCCTGGCGCTTCGTCGAGCGGCCGGCGCTGGCCTACAAGACGCGCTTCGCCAGGCCGCCCGCCACCGCGCCGCCTCCCACCGCTCCGCAGGTTCCCGCGGGGACGCTCCCGGCGCGGGGTGGGGGCGGGGGCTCGCGGCGGCGGGCGCTGGTAGAGCGGTAGCC
>CALMNS010000158.1 GCA_937871635.1 uncultured Solirubrobacter sp. | reverse complement strand
GCGCCGTCCCACCCCTGGTCCCGCAGCCCGGTGCCGGAGGGTGAGCAGATCCGCGGCCTCGGGCCCGTCACGATCAGCGTGCCGTCGCTGGCGCCGACCGACGGCTTCCTCACCGAAATCCTGGCGATGCGGCGGGACCGCAGCTACCTCGTGCCCGTGGGCACGGCATTGGGCGACGCCGAGGCGGCGGTGCAGGTGCGCGGGCGGGCGACCGTCGGCCTGTCGCAGGAGACGTGGTTCGTCCGCGTCGACGCCGGTCACGGCGACGTCCGCGACGCCGTCCTGCGGCTCCCGACGCCGGCGTCCGGCCCGCAGGCGATCCTCATTCAGCGCGCGTCGCTGGAGGCGGTGGCCGGGAAGGTGCCGGCGCCGGCGGTGCTGTGGCACGACGACGGGGAGGACAACGCGTTCGCGCGGCCGTATCTCGTCATGGAGCACGTCGGCGGCGACGTGCCGGTCGGCTGGCACGACGTCGCCGAGCCGGCCCGCAGCGCGCTGGCCGAGCAGGCGGTGGACGTCCTCGCGGCGCTGCACGAGGTCGACCCGTCGCCGGTGGCCACGGACGGCGCCGGGGCGACCGACCTCGAGTGGTACCGCCGGCGCCTGGAGCGCTTCGGCAAGCTGCCGCCGGTCCTGCGGGCCGGGCTGTGGTGGCTCGAGCGGCACGCGCCGCCACCGCCTGAGCGGCGGGTGCTGGTCCACGGCGACTTCCGCATGGGGAACCTGATCGTCGACGGGGACCGCCTCGCCGGCGTCCTGGACTGGGAGATGGCCGGCGCGGGCGACCCGATGGCCGACCTCGCGTGGTGCTTCATCCCCCTATGGCAGCCGCCCGGCGTCGACGAGCCCACGCTCGCGCGCCGCTACGCCGAGCGCACGGGACGCCCGCTCGACGAGCAGCGGCTGCACTGGCACCGCGTGCTCGGCTACGTGCGGCTGGCGTTCTACGCGCTGTCGGGGACGCGGGCCTTCGACCGCGAGCGGTCGGACGACTTCCGGCTCGCGGCGCTGCGCCTGCAGCTGCCGGTGCACCTGGACCGCTTGGCGGCCACGATCGCCGGCGAGCCGGTGACCTGACATGACGGACAGGGAGGAAGCGGGTCGATGACCATCTGGGCCGAATCCATCACCATGGGCGACCTGCTGCTGCGCAGCGCGGAGCGCCACCCCGGCAAGGAGGCGCTGATCTTCCCACACGCGCGCTTCACCTACCGGGAGTTGGCCGACCGCGCGGTGCGCGCGGCGCGCGGCCTGGCGGCCCTCGGCGTGCGCCGCGGCGACCACGTCGGCCTGCTCATGCCCAACTGCCCGGAGTTCGTGTTCGCGTTCTTCGGCGCTCAGCTGCTCGGCGCCGTGGCCGTCCCGCTCAACACCCGCTACCGCAGCCGCGAGCTGGCGTACGTCATCGAGAACGCCGACCTGGCGGTCCTGCTCACCAGCGACATCGTCGACGAGGCCGTGGACTTCGTCGAACGGCTGTCGGAGGCGCTGCCTGCCCTCCCCGCCGCCCCCGACGCCGGCGCGCTGGAGCTGGCCGAGGCCCCCCGCCTGCGCAGCGTGGTGCTGATCGGCGACAAGGAGCCGCCCGGCCTTCTCCCCCGGGCGCGCTTCGACGCACTGGCCGCCACGGTCGACGAGGGCGAGGTGCTTGCCGCCCGGGCCCACGTGCGCGTGCGCGACGTGGGCCTCATGCTCTTCACGTCGGGCACGACCGCGAACCCGAAGGGCTGCCTGCTCACCCACGAGTCGGTCGTGCGGGTGTGGACGTCGGCGGCCCACACGCTGCAGATCACCGGCGACGACCGGGTGTGGGACGCGCTTCCGATGTTCCACATGTCCTGCCTCGGGCCGATGATCTTCTGCTTCAACCTCGGCGGGACGCTGATCTCGATGCTGCACTTCGAGCCGGGGGCGGCCCTCGAGCAGATCCGGGGCGAGCGGGCGACGTGGCTGTACTCGGTGTTCCCGCCGATCGTCATGGCGCTCATCAAGCACCCCGGCTTCGACGGCTCCGAGCTGGCGGTGCGCGGCCTGCTCAACGTCGCTCCGCCCGACACGCTGCGCATGATCCAGGACGCCTTCGAGCCGGCACGCCAGGTGGGCGGGCACTTCGGCATGACCGAATGCGCCGGCGCCATCACCTGCACGCCGTGGGAGACGCCCGCGGAGAAGCGCGTGTGGACGTGCGGCCCGCCGCTGCCGGGCGTCGAGGTCCGCGTCGTCGACCCGGAAACCGGGGAAGCGCTCGGCCAGGAGGTCCGGGGCGAGCTGCAGATCCGCGGCTACGGGTGCTTTGAGGGGTACCACAAGGACCCGGAGAAGACCGCCGCCACCTTCACCGGCGAGGGCTGGCTGCGCTCGGGCGACGCCGGGCTCGTCGACCGCGACGGGATGATCACCTACCTCGGGCGCATCAAGGACATGCTCAAGGTCGGCGGCGAGAACGTCGCGCCGTCGGAGATCGAGTCGCACCTCTCGACCCATCCGGCGGTCAAGCTCGTCCAGGTCGTCGGCGCGCCCGACGAGCGCCTCGAGGAGGTCGCCGCCGCGTTCATCGAGGTGGTGCCCGGGCACGACCTGAGCGAGGAAGAGGCCATCGGCTACTGCGAGGGCCGGATCGCCAGCTTCAAGGTCCCGCGGTACGTACGCTTCGTGACCCAGGCCGAGTGGCCGATGTCCGCCACCAAGATCCAGAAGTTCCGCCTTCAGGAGCGCATCGCCGGCGAGCTGCGCGACACGGTGCGGACGTGACGTCGATCGAGGACCGGCTCGCGCTGCGGGCGCTCGTGGAGGAGTACGCGCTCGCCGTCGACGACCGCGACCTCGACCGCTTCACCGCCGTCTTCACCGGGGACGGGGAGCTCGCCATCTTCGAGCCGGGCGACGCGCAGCCGGCGCGCGTCTACCGCGGCCGGGGCGAGCTGCGCACGGTCTTCGACCTGGTCGCCACCTTCTCGGCGACCTTCCACCTCGTCGGCAACCACACCTGTCGCACGGACGGCGATCGCGCTGAGGGGGAGACGTACTGCCTCGCGCACCACCTCACCGAGCCCGCCGGCGGGCCGGCGCAGGACACGGTGATGGTGATCCGCTACCGCGACCGCTACGCGCGCGAGGGCGGCGGCTGGCGCCTCGCCCGGCGCGACGTGCTGCGCCAGTGGACCGAGCACCGCCCCGCCGAGCGGGCGCGGCTGTTCGGCCCGGTCACGAGCTGACGGCGATCGTGCCGTCCTCGCCGAGGACGACGCGCCGGCCGTCGGCGCCGTCCGGGTCGTCGATCTCCGCGCCGACGATGCACGGCAGGCCGAACTCGCGCGAGACGATGGCGAGGTGCGACGTCATGCCGCCCGACCGGCACACGACGCCGCGGACCTTGGCGAGCAGCGGCACGACCGCCGTCGCCGAGGCAGACGCGGTCAGCAGGATCACCTCGTCGAGGTCGGGCCGCTTCATCAAGCCGAACACCTGCTGCACGTCGTCGGCGCGGGCGAGCGTGCCCTCCACGCTGCCGCCCGACACGAGCCGGCCCTGTCCGATGGTGCTCACGCCGTCCTCCAGTCCATGACATGCCCTCCCGGGGCGATGGGTCCCGCCTTGACGAGCGCCGCCCGGCGCGCGTGCTCGAGCTCCTCGAGCCCCGCCGGCGACCAGTTGATCGTCCTCGGCCGCCAGCGGCCGCCGGCCCGGTCGAGGAGGTTCACGCACGCCCAGTCCTGACGGATGCGCAGTGCGGCCTCCGGCGACAGCCCGAGCAGCCGGCCCAGCAGCGCCCGGTTGACGCCACCGTGCGCGAGGACGATCACGTCGCGGCCCTCCTCGACGGCGAGGATGGCCTCCAGCACCGCCGCGGCGCGGTCGCCCACCCGCCGGAACGACTCGCCGCCGGGCAGGGCCGCGTCGGGGTCCTCCAGGAAGCCGGTGGTGGCGCCGAACACCTCGCTGAAGTGCGCGCCCTCGAGGTCGCCGAGCGGGATCTCGCGAAGTCCCGCGTGCAGGTGCCGTGCCCGGTCGGGGCCGGCCAGCACGTCGGCCGTCTCGGCCGCGCGGGCGATGTCGCTGGCGTGGAC
>CALMNS010000157.1 GCA_937871635.1 uncultured Solirubrobacter sp. | reverse complement strand
GATCGTCGCCGGCCCTCGCGATCGAGCGCCAGGGCGAGTGGATCGAGCTGCGCATCGCCGACGTCGCGGCCTCTGCGTCGGACATGCGGCGCGAGCTGCGCGACGCGGGCATCGCCGCCGACGTCCGCCGGGTGCCCGTCCGGGAGCCGCACGTCGGGGAGTGGGCCTGCATCGCCGAGATCGCCGACGGCGATCCGGCCGGGCCCGACCCCGACGGCGCCAGCCCGAACGGGCGCCGGTACCGCACCCGCCTCCAGGAGGTGGACTACACGCCCACGAGGCTGCGCATCCGGCGCGACTTCGCGCGCACCCTGCAGGACGGACGGCTCATCTTCTTCGCCGGCCGGGCGCCCCAGGGGGACGAGCGCCCCAGGAACGCCCCGTGCCGCGACGCGGTCTCCTCGCTGCGCCAGGTCACGCCCTCCGCCGGTCCGGAGTAGGGCTCGGTGGTGCCGGCGCCTCGCCAGCCACCTCAGTGCCGCGGTCGCGACGACCACCAGGCTCATCGCCTTGTTGAGGATCACCGCCTGCAGGGCGAGGAAGCCGAAGACGCCGATGAGGAGCGGCAGGCGGAACTCGGCACCCCCCAGGCCGATGAGGCCGCCGAGAGCCCGACGCAGGCGCCCGCCAAGAAGCCGGCTTTCAACGACCGGGGCCGCGTCTGTGGGCCGTCACAGGCGCGGGTCGACGGGCTCGCTCTCCAGCGCCAGCACGCCGAACACGCACTCGTGCACCCGGTGGAGCGGCTCCCGGCGCACGAAGCGCTCGAGCGCCTCGACCCCCAGCCCGAACTCGCGGATCGCGAGTGAGCGCTTGCGCCCCAGGCCGCGGGTACGCAGACGATCGATCTGCCCTGGATCGGCGTACTCCGGGCCGTAGATGAGGCGCAGGTACTCGCGGCCGCGGCACTTGATCCCCGGTTGCACCAGACCCTTGGGCCCGCGGGCGACGAAGCTCATCGGCTTGACGACCATGCCCTCGCCCCCGCTCGCGGTGAGCTCCTCCCACCACGCCGCACCCGCTGCCTGGTCCTCGGCGTCGGTGATGTCGATGACGCGACGGCCGGTGGGCTGAAGCCAGTCGGGATCGGCGGTGACGAGCCGATCGCACAGCTGGAGGTGCCAGGCGTGGTCACGATCGATGAAGACGCCGGTCTCGGCGGCGAGGACGTGGAACGGCGCGAGGCGCAGATCGGATACGCCGTTGACCGGCCAGACGTAGCGGCGGTAGGCGTCGACGTAGCGATCGACGTGGTCGATGCGGCCGCGGTGGCGGTCGAGCAGTCGCGTGACGTCGAGTCCGCGGGCGTCGGCGACGGCGAGCGTGGCGACGGTTGCGTCGAGGCCCGTCCTCGCCGCCGCGCCGACGGACGCGTACTGGCGGCGGATCAGCTCCATCGCCTTCGCCGACCAGGGCAGCAGCTCGCAGTCGAGCACGAGCCAACCCGTGCCGAGCTCATCCCACAGGCCGGCCGACTCGACGGCGTCGCGGACGCGGGTGAGCGCGGCCTCGGTGTCGGCCGGACCGTCGAGGAACGGCCGGCCCGTGCGGGTGTGGATCGCGCCGGTCTCGCCACCGTCGGCGCCGAAGCGCTCGCGCGCCACGTCGGCGTCGCGGCACACGACGACGATCGCGCGCGATCCCATGTGCTTCTCCTCGCAGATCACCTGCGAGACGCCGGCGCTCCGATACTCCGCGAAGGCCTCCTCCGGGTGCTCCAGGAGATCCGGGCGGTCGGAGGTCGCGGTCGGGGCCATCGTCGGCGGCAGGTGGACGAGCCAGCGGGGGTCGATGGCGAACCGGCTCATGGTCTCCAGCGCCGCGGCCGCGTTCTCCTCTCGCACCGTGACGGTCCGCGCGAGCCGCGTCTGCACGATGCGCTTGCCGGCGACGTCATCGACGTCGAGCAGGAAGGCCGGCCGGTCCTCGACCGCGGGCGCCGCGTCCTCAGGCGGCAGGAACGGCTTGGCCGGCTCGTAGTAGGTACGGCTCGCAGCCACGGAGACGAGCTCGCGTTCGGGCCAGCGCAGCGCGGTCAGCCGGCCGCCGAAGACGCAGCCGGTGTCGATGTTGATCGTGTTGTTCAGCCACCTGGCCTCTGCGACCGGCGTGTGCCCGTACACGACGGCCGCCGTGCCGCGGTACTCGGACGCCCACTGGAGGCGGACCGGGAGGCCGAGCTCGTCCGTCTCTCCCGTCGTCTCGCCGTAGAGCGCGAAGTCGCGGACGCGCCCGGACGCGCGGCCCTGGTAGGCCTCCTTCATGCCGGCGTGCGCGACGACGAGCGCGCCGTCGTCGAGCACGACGTGACTGACGAGCGTGTCGAGGAAGTCACGGACCTCGTCGCGGAACGCATCGGACTCGCCTTCGAGCTGCTTCAGCGTCTCACCGAGCCCGTGGGTGATCCGGACGTCGCGGCCCTTGAGCTTGCGGACGAGCTTCTGGTCATGGTTGCCCGGCAGGCAGATCGCCGTCCCCGCCTCGGCCATCGACATGACGAGCCTCAGGACGCGGGGTGTGTCCGGGCCTCGATCGCCGTAGTCGCCGACGAACACCGCACGCCGCCCGACGGGCGGCGTGGCCGACGTCCCGTCGGCGTCGAGCTGATAGCCGAGCTCGCGCAGCAGCTCGGCGAGCTCCGTTTGGCAGCCGTGGACGTCGCCGATGATGTCGAAGGGCCCGTGATCGCCGCGGCGGTTCGTCCAGAGCGGCGCACGCTGCACCTCCGCCCCATCGACCTCTTCGGGGGATCGCAGCACGGTCACGCGTCGGAAGCCTTCGCGGTGCAGGCCCTTCAGGGACTTGCGCAGCTGCGAGCGCTGCTGGCGAACGACGTGCGGCCCGAAGTCCCGGTCCGGGCGCGAGCGGTTGCGCTCCTGGCAGATGGCCTCGGGGAGGTCGAGCACGATGGCGACCGGGAACAGGTCGTGGTGCTTGGCGAGCTCGATCAGCGACCGGCGCGCCTCGCGCTGCACGTTGGTCGCGTCGACCACCGTGAACCTCGGCTGCGCGAGCCGCCGGCCGGCGATGAAGTGCAGCACCGCGAACGCGTCCGTCGTGGCGCTCTGGTCGTTCTCGTCGTCCGCGACGAGGCCGCGGCAGAGGTCCGACGAGAGGACCTCGGTCGGCGCGAAGTGCTTCCGCGCGAACGAGCTCTTGCCCGAGCCGGACGGGCCGATCAGCACGACAAGGCTGGGATCCGGCAGGTCGATCCTCACCGGCTGAACACCGCCATCTGCGTCGGCGGCCCGACGTCGGGGTCCTCAGGGCCCGCCGGCAGGTAGCGGACCTCGTACCCGTAGCGCCCGGCGACGCCCTGAGCCCATGTCGCGAACTCGCCGCGCGTCCACTCGAAGCGATGGTCGGGATGACGGAGCTGCCCCGCGGGGAGGGTCTCCCAGCGCACGTTGTACTCGGCGTTGGGCGTGGTCACGACGACGGTGCCCGGTCGCGCCCAACCGAAGACGTTCTGCTCGGCGGCCGCCAGCCGAGGCGGATCAAAGTGCTCGATGACCTCGACGAGCGCAGCGGCGTCGAAGCCGACCAGGCGCTTGTCGCGGTAGGTCAGCGGACTGTGGAGCAGACCGACCCGCTGTCGCTGCGCGTCGTGCAGCTCGTCGAGCTTGAGCCGGCGCGCGGCCTGCTCGAGTGCGCGCACGCTCACGTCGGCGCCGAGGACGAACTCGTAGTCCTCGCGGAGCAGCCGCTCCAACAGCGCCCCCGGGCCGCAGCCGAGGTCGAGGACGCGGCGGGCACCGGAGGCCTTGAGCACCGACTGCACCGCTCCGAGTCGCTGGTCGCGCAGCGAGACACGCTCCTCCAACTCCTCCTCGCGTCCCGGCTCGTCCGGTTCCTCGACCGGCGGCGCCGCCTCGTCGAGCTGGGCGAGAGCCGGGAAGTAGAGCCGCGCCTGCTGCTTGAGGTAGCGCCGAACGATGAGGTCGCGCTCGGGGTGCGCGCCGAGCCAGCCCTCGCCGCGTCGCATGAGCTTCTCGATCTCCGCCTCGTCGACCCAGTAGTGCTTGTCGTCGTCGAGGACCGGCAGGAGGACGTAGAGGTGGTTGAGCAGATCGGCGATCCGCAGCTCGCCGGCCAGGCGCAAGCCGACGTGACGGCTCTCGCGCCAGTCGGGGAACTTCGGATCGAGCGCGATCGGCGTGACGCCGACGTCGTAGCCGAGCGGCCCGAACAACCGTCGCGCGAGCGCCTCCCCGCCGCGGGCCGGCACCACCGGCAGCGACGCCTCGAGCGGCATCGCCGAGGCCGCGAGCTCCTCGTGGCCCCTGCACGTCCCGGCCATCGCGCTCTTGAAGACGGTCACCAGCGCCACGGAGAGAAACGACGACGCGACGTACGGCCGATCGTTCACGTACTCCGCGAGCGCGAAGCTGCTCACGCCACGCCCGCGCCGGACCAGGCCGACCGGATCGATGTCGAGCAGCAGCGCCGCGGTGCACCGCTCCTCGCTCGCCTCGGGATAGAGG
>CALMNS010000156.1 GCA_937871635.1 uncultured Solirubrobacter sp. | reverse complement strand
CGAGCCCCCAGACGGTCGAGCAGCGCATCCACGCCCGGCCGGACCGGCTGGCGGCCTGGGCGTTCCTGCTCGGCCTGCTGCTGATCGTCATCGCGATCGCCACCTCGACCTGAGCGCCTCGACCTCAGCGCGCCTTGCCGCCGGCGGCGCGGCGTCGTATCCTTATCGAAGGTAAGCTGATGAAGACGCCGATGAGCCGGTTCCAGATCCACGACGACGAGACGGCGCCCGCCGCCTCCCTCCCCGTCATCAAGGGCGCCCAGTCCGGCGGCGGCCAGCTGCCGAACTTCCTCGGCGTCCTGGCCGGGTCGCCGGCCGCGATCAAGGCCTACGCCCGCTTCCGCTCCGAGCTGCGCCGCGGCGTGCTCGGGCGGGGGACGCTCGAGCGGATCGCCCTCGCCGTCGCCGCCCACCACGGCTCCGAGCCGGGGCTGCAGTTGCACGGGCGCACCGCCCGCCAGGCCGGGTTGGGCATCGACGAGGTGGCCCTCGCCCAGCGGTGGGCGTCGCGCGACCCGCGCGAGGCGGCCCTGCTCCGCTACCTCGAGGCGCTCCTCGAGCGCCGCGGTGCCGCCCCGATGCACCTCCACGAGGAGGCGCGCGAGGCGGGCTGGAGCGACGAGGCCATCCTCGAGGCGATCGCCCAGGTCTCCCTCGAGTCCTTCACCGCGCTGGTCAACGTGGCCGGCGAGGTGCCTGTCGACGGCTCGGTCGAGCAGACGCGGCAGCTGCGAGCGGCATGAGCCGCCGCGAAGCGACGCTCGACGCGCCGGCCGGCGGCGTGTGCTGTCCCAAGCTCCACGAGGCGGTGGAGTTGGTCGGCAAGCGCTGGACGGGGGCGATCCTCGCCGTCCTGCTGAGCGGCGGCTCCATGCGCTTCTCCGAGGTCGCCCAGGCGGTGCCGCAGCTCTCGGACCGGCTGCTCTCGGAGCGGATGAAGGAGCTCGAGGCCCGCGGAGTGGTCGAGCGCGCCGTGCACGCCGGGTCGCCCGCCCGGGTCGAGTACTCGCTCACCGAGATGGGCCGGGAGCTGGCCCCCGCCCTCACCGAGCTGCAGTCCTGGGCTCGCCGCTGGCTCGCGTAACGTCGTCCAGAGGACGAGCGCTAGATGCGCAGCTAGATCCGGCCGGACGAAACAGTAGTTTTCGCTGTCCATGCCAGACGCCCCCCGCTCCGCCCAGGACGTCCAGGCGCTCGTCGAGGAGCGCGGCGTCCGCTTCATCCGGCTCTGGTTCACCGACGTCCTCGGCCAGCTCAAGTCCTTCTCGATCGACGCTGCCCAGCTCACGGACGCGTTCGAGAACGGCATGGGCTTCGACGGCTCCTCGATTACCGGCTTCAACGCGATCGAGGAGTCCGACATGATCGCGGTGCCGGACCCGAGCACCTACGCCGTGCTCCCCTGGCGTCCGGACGAGGACGCGCCCGTCGCCCGCATGTTCGCCGACGTGCGGACGCCCGAGCGCCAGCCCTACGAGGGCGACCCGCGCCACGTGCTGCGCAAGGCGGAGGAGCGGGCCAAGGCGATGGGCTTCGAGCACTTCTTCGTCGGCCCCGAGCTCGAGTACTTCCTGTTCAAGGACAACAAGGGCACCGAGGTGCTCGACGAGGGCGGCTACTTCGACCTCACGACGCTCGACGCCGGCTCGGACGTCCGCCGCGACACCGTCCTCGCCCTCGAGCGGCTCGGCATCGAGGTGGAGTACTCCCACCACGAGGGCGGGCCCTCCCAGCACGAGATCGACCTGCGGTACACCGACGCGCTGAAGATGGCCGACGACGTGATGACCTATCGCATCACGGTCAAGGAGTTCGCCATGAAGTATGGCTGGCACGCGACCTTCATGCCCAAGCCGCTGTTCGGCGAGAACGGGTCGGCGATGCACACGCACCAGTCCCTGTTCGCCGGCGGGCGCAACGCGTTCTACGACCCGGACGACAAGTACTTCCTCTCCGACGTCGGCAAGGCGTTCATCGCCGGCCAGCTGCGCCACGCGCGCGAGCTGTGCTCGATCTTCGCCCAGTGGGTGAACTCCTACAAGCGGCTCGTCCCGGGCTACGAGGCCCCGGTCTACGTCGCCTGGTCGCGGCGCAACCGCTCCTCGCTCGTCCGCGTCCCGCTCTACCACCCCGGCAAGGAGCAGTCCACGCGGATGGAGCTGCGCTGCCCGGACCCGGCGTGCAACCCGTACCTCACCTTCGCGGCGCTGCTGCAGGCGGGCCTCGAGGGCATCGAGAAGGGCTACGAGCTGCCCGAGCCGATGGAGAAGAACCTCTACCACCTGTCGCCCGACGACCGCAAGCGCCTCGGGATCGAGCAGCTCCCGGAGACGCTCGGCGAGGCGATCGAGATCACCGCGGAGTCCGAGCTCGTGCTCCGCACCCTGGGCGAGCACATCTTCAACCGCTACATCGAGATCAAGCGCCAGGAGTGGGAGGACTACCGCGTGCAGGTCACGCGCTGGGAGCTCGACCGTTACCTCTCGATCCTCTGATCCGCCGGCGGACGACCCGCCGGCCGCGGGGCCGAAGCCCGTTCCGAGGGTGATCTCGGTCAACGTCGGTCGCCCGGCCGATCTGCGCATCGGCCGGCGGGTCGTCCGCAGCAGCATCGTCAAGCGTCCGGTCGACGGCCGGGTCGCGGCCCGCGGCGTCAACCTCGAGGGCGACGCGCAGGCCGACCGCGAGAACCACGGCGGCGAGACCCAGGCGGTCTACGCCTACGCCGCCGAGGACGCCGCCTGGTGGTCGGCCGAGCTCGGGCGCCGGCTCGGCCCGGCGGCGTTCGGGGAGAACCTCACCCTGGCGGGGATCGAGCTCAACGCCGCGCGGATCGGCGAGCGCTGGCGGATCGGGACGGTCGAGCTGCGCGTGACCGCCCCGCGCATCCCCTGCGTGAAGCTCGGCGCCGTGATGGGCGACCCCGGCTTCCTGCGCCGCTTCGCCCGCGCCGGCCGGCCGGGCGCCTACTTCGCGATCGCCCGCGAGGGCGAGCTCGGCGCGGGGGACACCGTCGAGGTCCTCCACCGGCCTGACCACGCGGTCACCGTCGCCCTCGTGGCGGAGGCGGTCCTCCTCGACGCGTCGCGCCTGCCCGAGCTCGAGGCGGCGCGCGGCGACTTCACGCCGAAGATGGCCGCCTTCCTCGCCGATCGCGGCCTTCCGGCGCCCTAGCTCGGCTACCCCGCGGGGACCGCGGGCGGGCGCTCCTCGGCCTCCGCAGCGGGGCGCGGCTCGTCGGCGCCGTCGTGCTTGGCCAGCCTGGACGGCCACCAGATCACCTTCCCGAGGTCGAACGCGAGCGCGGGGACGATCACCGATCGGACGATGAGGGTGTCGAGCAGGACGCCGAAGGCGATGATGAACCCGAGCTGGGTGAGGAAGACGAGTGGCAGGACGGCGAGGGCGCCGAACGTCCCGGCCAGCACGATGCCGGCGCTGGTGATCACCGCGCCGGTGACCGCCAGGCCCCGGAGGGTGCCCTGCCGGGTGCCGTGCTTGATCGCCTCCTCCCGGACCCGGGCCATCAGGAAGATGTTGTAGTCGATCCCGAGCGCCACCAGGAACACGAAGGTCAGCAGCGGCAGCGACGGGTCGACCCCCGGGAAGTCGAAGATCTCGTTGGAGACGATGATGCCGGTGCCCAGCGCCGCGCCGAAGGAGAGGATCACGCTGAGCACGAGCAGCGCCGGGGCGAGCAGCGAGCGGAGCAGGACGGCCAGGATCAGGAAGACGACGACGAGCGCGATCGGGATGATCACGAAGTTGTCGCGGGTGGCGGCCTCGCGGTAGTCATAGGACTCCGCCGTGATGCCGCCGACCAGCGCGTCCGGCCCGCCGGCTCCCTTGACCACGCGCCGCAGCGCGGGGACGTCCTCGAAGGCGGCCGGCGAGTAGGGGTCCTTGGCCAGGACGACGTCGAATCGCGTCCCGGGCGGGCCCTGCTGCGCCTCGCCGACCTGGGCGACGAGGTCCGAGCGCTCGCCCAGCGCGCTCGCGACCTGGGGGGCGCGGCCCGGGTCGGGCACGATGACGGTGGTCGGCGCGACCGCGCCGGCCGGGAAGGACGCGGCCAGATCCTCCTGGCCCTGGACCGCCTCGACGTCACCCCGGAAGGAGTCGCCCTGCGTGAGCCCGGTGTCGATCTGCGTGTTCCCGAGCGAGAGGATCACCAGCAGCAGGGTGCCGCCGACCCAGACCGCCCGCGGCGCCTTCGCGACGCGGTCGCCGACCCGGCGCCAGAACCCGTGCGTCTCGTCGACGCCGGAGTCGCCGTAGTGCGGGATCGTGTTGAGGAACGGCGCCCAGAACGCGCGCCGCCCGAAGATCGTCAGCGCCGCCGGCAGTGCGGTGAGCATGGCGATCATGGCGAGGCCCACGCCCATGGCGCCGATCGGGCCGAGGCCGGAAGTGCCGTTGACCTCGGCCAGCGAGAGGGTGAGCAGCGCGGCGATGACGGTCAGGCCGGAGGCGAGGATCGCCGGACCGGCGCTGCGCAGCGCGATGCGCATCGCGTCGTGCTTGTCCTCGTGGCGGCGCAGCTCCTCCCGGTAGCGGGAGACGAGCAGCAGGGCGTAGTCCGTGCCCGCGCCGAAGACGAGCACGGGCAGGATGCCACCCGACTGCCCGTTGATGGTGACCCCCGCCTCGGCGATCAGGTAGCCGAAGCCCCGCGAGGCGATCTCCGCGAGCAGCACGGTGAAGAACGGGATCATCCAGAAGATCGGGGAGCGGTAGATGACGATCAGCAGGAGCAGGACGATCCCCGCTGCGGCGTAGAGCAGCGTCCCGTTGATCGAGTCGAAGATCTCGATCGCGTCGGCCGAGTAGCCGCCGCCGCCCGTGACGTTGACGTCGAGGCCGTCGCGTTCGCCGCTCACCCGGTCGCGGATGCCGCCCACCGTGTCGAGAAGGGCGTCCGCCTCGCCCGTCGCCCGGATCGGGGTGGTCAGCAGGGCCGCGTCGCCGCGGGGCGAGAAGTTGGGCGGGCCGGTCGGCAGCGCGTTCGGGTAGCGCTCGGCGTTGATGAACTGGCGGTCCGCGGCGATGCGCTCGCGGTCGGCCGGCCGCAGGCCGCCGTCGCGTCGGTAGACGATGACCGCCGGTGCGAGCTCGCCGCCGGGGTACTGCTGCACCGCGCGTAGGGCCTGGACCGACTCCGTGTCGCCGGGCAGGAAGGAGACCGTCTCGTTCTCCTGGACGTCCTCGAACTTGCCGGCGAACAGCCCGCCGACGACCATCGAGACGATGAGGCTGACCGCGAGGACGAGGAACTTCGCCCGGCGCCCGGACGGGATGGTGAACAGGCGGCTCATTCGCGCGAACCTACCGGAGTT
>CALMNS010000155.1 GCA_937871635.1 uncultured Solirubrobacter sp. | reverse complement strand
GCCTTCGGCCTGGCCGGCTTCGAGGGCGCGCGCCCGGCGGAGCTCTCGGGCGGCATGCGCCAGCGCGTGTCCTTCCTGCGCACCCTGCTGGCGGGCCGGCCCCTGCTCTGCCTCGACGAGCCCTTCGGGGCCCTGGACGCCCTGACCCGGGCGCAGATGCAGGACTGGCTGGCGGCGATGCTCCTGCGCGAGCCGCGGACCGTCCTGCTCGTCACCCACGACGTCGAGGAGGCCGTCCTGCTCGCCGACCGCGTCGTGCTCCTCGGGCCGCGGCCGGGTCGCGTGGTGGCCGAGCTGCGGGTCGAGGCACCCCGCCCTCGCGAGCGGACCGATCCCGAGCTCCTCGCCCTGCGGACCCGCGCGTTGGGAGTGCTGCGGGGATGAGCGCGGCCCTCGTCGTGCTGGCGGGCCTCGCCGCCTGGGAGGCGGTCGTCCGCGCCGGGGCGGTCGACGCGCTGATCCTCCCCGCCCCGACCCAGGTCGTGTCGGCGCTGTGGACGGACCGCGCGCTGCTCGCGCCGGACCTCGCGGTGACCCTCTACGAGGTGCTGGCCGGCCTGGGCGCGGCGGTGGTCGCCGGCACGGCGTTCGCGGTCGCCATGCACCTCTCCGCAGCGGCGCGACGGGCGATCGGGCCGCTCGTGGTCGGCTCGCAGGCCGTGCCGGTCCCCGTCGTCGCCCCCCTCCTGGTCCTCGTCCTCGGCTTCGGCCTCGCGCCCAAGGTCCTGATGGTCGCCCTCGTCTGCTTCTTCCCCGTCACGATCAACCTCTACGACGGGCTGCGGTCGGCCGATCCCGACCAGCGCAAGGTGCTCGCCTCTTTCGCGGCCACCCGGTGGCAGACCTTCCGGCTCCTCGAGGCGCCTGCCGCCCTGCCGCAGGCCCTCACCGGCGTGCGGATCGCGGCCGCGGTGGCGGTCATCGGCGCCGTCTTCGCCGAGTGGGCGGGGGCCGACGCCGGGCTCGGGCACGCCCTGCTGATCGCCAACGGCCAGCTGCTCACCCCGCGCGCGTTCGCCTGCGTGCTGCTCCTCTTCCTGCTCGCCGTCGTCCTCTACGAAGCCTGCTCCCTGCTCGAGCGCCGCCTGGTGCGCTGGACTCCCCGCCCCGAAAGGTGACCCGCCGCATGCCCCGCCTCCTCTTGCTGCTCCTGCTCGTCCTGCCGCTCGGCCTCGCCGCCTGCGGCGAGAAGGAGGAGCCCGGCCCGGGGGGCGCCGCCGGGCGCGAGCTCGAGCCGTTCACCCTCGTCCTCGACTACTTCCCGAACGCCGACCACACCGGCATCTACGCGGCCCAGGCGGCCGGCGAGTACGAGCGCGCCGGGCTCGACCTGACCATCCAGGCCCCGCCGGACCCCGCCGCGCCGCTCAAGCTCCTGGCCGCCGAGCGCGCCGACATGGCGATCACCTACGAGCCCGAGCTGCTCCTGGCCCGCGACGGGGCCGCCAAGGAGGAGCTCGTCTCCGTCGCCGCCCTCGTCCAGAAGCCGCTCACATCGATCATCTCGCTCGGCCGCGGCGGCAAGGCGATCTCCGATCCCAAGCAGCTCGCGGGCAAGCGGGTGGGCACGGCGGGCATCCCGTACCAGTCGGCATACCTCAAGGCCATCCTCGACAAGGCGGGGGTCGACCCGAAGTCGGTGAAGGAGACGAACGTCGGCTTCAACCTGACCCCCGCGCTCGTGTCCGGGCGCGTGGACGCGACGCTCGGGTCGTTCTGGAACTACGAAGGCGTCGACCTCGCCCGCAAGCGCCGCGACCCGACCGTCCTGCGGGTGGAGCGCCTCGGCGTCCCGACCTACGCGGAGCTCGTGCTCGCCGTCCGCCGCCGATCGCTCGACGAGCGCGGCGCCTCGAAGGTCCGCCGCTTCCTGCAGGCCACCGCCCGCGGGCACGCGCAGCTGGCCAAGGACCCGTCCGCCGGGCTCGACGCCCTGCTCGAGGCGAATCCGGACCTCGAGCGGGGCCTGCAGGCGGCCGTGGTGAAGGCCACCCTCCCCGTCTTCTCCCCGGAGGACCGCTCCAAGCCGTTCGGCTACCAGAACACGGCCGAATGGCGCGCCTACGGCGAGTGGATGCGGGCCAACCGTCTGGTCAAGCGGCCGCCGAACGCCAATCGGGCGCTGACGAACGAGTTCCTCCCGGGGATGGGGCTCGAGCCGTCGCAGTGACGCGCACGGGGGTCGCGGGCAGGAGGCCCCGGGCCGCCGCCACCCGCAGGTACTCCCCCGCGAGCCCCTTCCAGCGCCCGTAGCGCTCGAAGAACCCGCGGACCTCGGGCTCGTCGGCGCGCGCCTTCGGGTTGCCGGTGACGAGCCGGCCGACCAGCTTGACGTAGCCCAGGTCCATCGCCGGGACCTGGTCGTGGCGGCCCTGCCCCTGCAGGGCGAGCATCTCGATCGTCCAGGGGCCGATCCCCGGGATCGCCCGCAGGCGCCGCCAGCCGTCCTCCTGCGCCTCGGGCGCCCCGCCGCCCACGCCCAGGC